>JAKSOK010000131.1 GCA_024405615.1 Phascolarctobacterium sp. | reverse complement strand
CCACCGCTGACGTAATTATTAGCAACAGAGCCTGCACCCTGGAAGCTCAGTTCCCCAGTTTCAATGGAAATGCCAGCTGCTACGTCAGTTACAAGGGTACTGCTTTCCGCCATAACCTTAGCAGTAATAGGTTGCTTGCCAGACTTAATATTAACGCCTTTATTCAAGGTAACGCCGTCTACCAAAGCATTGTAATTATTATTGATGTTATTAGCAACTACAGTACCAGCTACAGTAAGGCCTAAAGAATCATGGGTTGCATTAGCACCCGTAAATTGCAGACCTGCAGTAACAACAGAACCACCATGCTCGCCAATCTCCTTCAGCTCGGCATTTTGCTTAGCAAGGTCAATAAAGCCAGCACCATCAGTATCTATATGATACTTATCCTGCAGCATCTTGGCATATTTGTTAGGACTGCCACCAAGCTTAGTATCATAGGCCATTACCTCTAGGGTTTCAGTATCAATAACAGCATTGGCAACCTTGGCATTAATATAATTATCAATAGCATTATAAGCCACTGCTCCCTGAACAGCGACATTAGCACCCGTACCAGTATTCTTGCTTACACCACCGCCAATAACAGCATCAACCTGAGTCATGTCAGTTACAGCCTCATTAGTCAGGCCAGACAGATTCTTGTAGGTACCGCCATCAACAACAGCTTCCACAGCATTTTTCAAATAGCCTCTTGTAACTGCCGCACCAATACCAATATTTTTATTATTACCAGAGGAAACATCTAATTCTATAGCACCAGTTACTTCAACATCCTTAGTTGTTGCTATATTTTGAACCACAGCATGCTTAGTATTATTACCAGCAGTATTAACATTATTATTTGCTAAAACAGCCTTTGTGCTAGCCTTACCCACATCAATAGACACACCACCAGCAAGACCTAAGCCTGTAGGCGCCATTTGTCCATACTTTATTACAAGGTCTACAGCAGCCGCAATAGCACTAATAGCACCTTCACGGGTAGCTGTATTACTAATTTCATCTACATTTTCGATAGCACTGTTTTCGATAGCAGAATATACAGACGTATTAGAATTGTTGTAGGCCACACCACCAGTTAAAGAAAGAGCAGTTGAAGAAAAGCCCTCAGGCTGCTGCAGATATGCAGGCATACCAAAAACTACGCCACCACTCAAATTAACGAAGCAGCTATCATCACTAGCATGAAGCTTAATTTTGCTGTTAGCGTCCTTCATGTTAATATTCAGCTTCTTATTGCCGGCAATATTGCTATTGATAACAGTTGCCGTTGCGCCGTCTAAATCTGCAAGGCTAATGCTACCTGAACCATTCAAGGTAAAAGTAGGCATAGCTTTACCAGCATCAGGGTTGACGGCCTCCTTCCTTATACCAATACCCTCCCAGACTTCAGTTTGGGCATTAATAGCACTAGCTATAAAATCATCAAAAATCTTTAGCTGATCTTTAATGTCATCCTTTCTATTGCCAAGCCAGGTAGAGAATCTAGAACCTAGACCAGGATTTTCATTATCGCCAGGCATAACCAGACCAACATCAGCAGAGAGAAGCACCATTAAGCCTTCAGTATGAGCATCACCAACAATAGCATTGGCAGAAATTGCACCTGCTATTTCTTCTAGAGCTTTAGTACCAAACAGCTTTTCCTTCTCAGACTTTACATTAGCCGCCAAAAGCTTACGCAGACGAGTTTCCTCATCATCTACCTGCTGGCCCTTTTTTTTATTAGCTTCAGTAATAATAGTAGTGTCTTTAAGAGCTTGTACTCCATCAGTATCTGTAACAGCTACAAGATTATTACGCTTAATATCATTAATTCCTACCGCAAGACCTACACCGCTCTTATTGGCCATAGCAAAGCCACCAGTAACGTTAACAACCGAAGAATCATTAACACCGTTAAGCCTCAGAGTTGTTGCATTCAAGGTAGCTTCATCATCAATAGCAATCAGATTGTTGCTATTAACATCCAAAAGCTCCACATTGCCAATCCATTCGTTATTCTTGCTAAAGCCCATACCGCTAGCAATACCAACATGCTTGGATTTTAGTCTAGCGTCAAAATCTATAGTTTTACCAGTAACAATACTAGTTTTTTCACCAACGGAAATAATATTAGCAGTATTTAAATCATGTACACCTACAGCAATACCACCAGAGAAGGACTGACCGCCACGCAATAATCCAAGCTTACCATCAAAGGAAACCTCTCCAGATTCAGCCGTAGTCGTAAGCTTAACATCATTTTGGCCATGAATAGTTACATCATTACCAACCAAAACCTTGCTAGTATTATTAAGATTAGTTTTAGCATAGGAGCCAGAAACCCCAACTGCTGCGTAAGCTTCCGGACTAGTCTGACCATTAGTAGACACGCCCGCATGATAACTTACATAGCTCTCGGGATTAATGAAGCTGATCAATACCTTCGTCATATCCATAATGCCCGGCGCAGCCATTTCTATTTTCTGTTTTTGAGTATTGGTTATAGACGCACTTCTATTACCCTTATTATCATCCTCATAGCTAGCGCGACCTGTAGTAATTAAGCTGTTATAAGCAACAACATATTTATTATCTGCAAACTCTTGCTGCTTCTTAGCCACTTCCTGCATATCATCGCAGTGCTCCATGAACGCAATATATTCCGCTACAAGTGCATTGTATTTATTATATAAATATACAGTGTCAGCAGAAGGATTGCCTTCTTTGATAATACTGTCGATACTTTGAGTATACCCCTTAAATTTGTCTACCATCTTTGGAAGGCGATCAAATTTAGCCTCTGCTTTACTATAAATATTTACATTGCCACCACTGATTTTGTCACCCTTAATATTGGCATCGCCTTTAATAATAACATTGGCATCATTATCAAAATCAGACAACAAAATACCACCATTAACCAAAACTTTAGTTGAGGTATCTTTAGGACTCTTATAGTTATTGCTGGCACCTACTACACTCACATGATTACCCTCAAGTAAGCTTTGAGCGCCAATAGTTACAGCTGAATCAGCAGCCGAAGCCACAAGGGTTCCCTTTTCACCAACATTTACATGAGCCTTATTGCTTTCATTAACTTTATTTACACTTATACCTAGTTTCAAGAAGCTGCCCGCATCCTGAAAAGCACTATTATTCTGATTCATAATATCCGCATGGAAGATTTCCAGCAGACCGGCAATACCTTGACCAATATTACCAATAGTATGAGATTCCAAAAGTGGTGCACGTAGCATATTCCATAAAAAACCTGTACCAGCAGAGTTATTCATGATAATTTCGTTTTGACTATATCTGCTCTCTGCCTCAGCACGCAGTTCATTTTTAGCATGCACAGTACCATCCACATTGACAGTTGCCTCACTGTCATAATCAACAACAGAAACACCAACAGCAACAGCACCCTTATCGCCCATGGAAGCATTGCCTATAATTTTTACATCGTTTTGCGCCTCAGCACGTAGATTTACATTTTGACGGTCAGTAGAGTTTTTATTATCAGCAGTAATAGCTGCGCCCTCTAAAACCTGAACTCTACTAATATTAGAGCCCTTCATATTATTAAAAGCAAAGTTAATAAAGCCTTCTGCTGGCAGTACATCTAAAGGCAAAGCTGTGGTTGCAGAGGAATGGAATACCTGCTTAGCCAAGGCTTCTACATTCACAGAGCCATGGTCAGCTTCCACAGATCCACCTAAGGTAACCTGTGCCTTATTATGTGCCACACCAAAGTTCATTGCCACACCAGGCACAGCCAAGCTAGCATTAGGATAGATTAGGCTCAGAGCATTTAAGCCGAATACATTAGAGCCCATTTCCAAAGTTTCATCTGCCTTAGCCTGAATATTTACATCAGCACCCTCAGCCTTAACTATAGTATTAGCACCTAGATTAACATTGGCAGTATTCTCCAGCATGCCAACGCTTACATCAACACCTTGGAAGGCAATAGAAGCAGCAAGCTTTTCTATATTTTTAATATTACTAGGAAGATATTTAGAGGTTTCCAACGCATTAGCAGCCAAAGCCTCTATATCTACACGCTCTCCCTTAATAGTAGTTTTAGCGCCATCGGTAGCCCCTTCATTGGTAATATTAACTTCTGCTTTAGTATTAACATTGGTATAAAAAACAGTTTGAGCTCCACCGGGGAACAGCTTTGTATATTCATTTTCAGACAAAGGAGCATCGTAGCCGCCCACCTTGTAATACTTTTCTCCGTCCTTAGTAAACTCAACTACACCTGCGTTATGGGTGGCCATAGCTGTAATTGACACCGCATTATTTTTATTTCCCGCACCATCAGCTACGCCATCAGCAATAATTTGTGAACCGCCAGCAACATTAACTGTAGCTGTTAAATTTGCAGTATCACTTACGCCCCAGGAAGCATTACTTGTGCTTTCTGCAGCAAGGACAATCTTGCCGTCAGTAGTCTTATTCAGCACAAGGCCTGCAGCAACGTTATTTTCCTCACCAATACCAGCTGCCACAAGCTGTTCGTCAGTCATCTTAACTAAATTTGTAAAATCAACTACACCGGTCTTAATATTGGCCTTATGATAGGTTTTATTCGCACCAGTACCCTCAACGCCAACATTAATAGTAGCTGCCTTCAGTTTAACGCTATTGACTGCATTAATATTTCCCAAAACGGTAATAGTACCACTAGCATTAATGGGCACCTTCAAATTGGAAATATCATTAACGTTAACTTTATCAGGAGCAACTTCAACAGCATGGTCATTCCACCATTTTTCTGTGGGAGTCAGCACAGTTAAGCTACCAGCATTAATAGCGCCAGAAGCACCTACAATCATGCCCTGCTTACTCAGGAAGTATAGATCACCACCAACCTTAGCATTATGAATAGCATTAACCGTACCATTGATATTAATTCTGTTATCCACAAAGTTAAACAGCTTACTAGCTTCATTACTTTCATTTTGTCGATGGAAATACATATTAGCTACAGCATCTTTGCTAACATTAAAGGAACCAAATTTATTTACAGCCACATCTCCTTTGACGGATTGTGCAAAAACATCCTGCGCTCCGCTGGTAACATTTACATCTGCCGCTTCACCAAAAT
>JAKSOK010000130.1 GCA_024405615.1 Phascolarctobacterium sp. | reverse complement strand
CGCCACCAATATGGAACGGGCCAGTGGGGCTCGGTGCAAATCTTACTCTTACTTCTCCTGTACAGTCACTACACATATTTATATCCCTCCAAATTGACGAATGCTTTCTAAAAGCACTTCTAATATAATTTATTTAGATAAATTCAGTCCTAGAAATAATTCTAGTCATCTGAACTTATATTATAACATAAAACAATCAATATACCTAGAAAAATATATAATTATGAAAGAAAAAACACTGCAGAATAAAATCTACAGTGTTTATAAAAACTAAGAAATATTTTTTTCCTGTAAAAGAAGATTTTCAGCCAAAATTAAATCTTCAGGTGTAGTTACTTTTATGTTTTCGTAACGACCTAAAGCTACTACCACCTTATGGCCCAAAAGTTCAACTATGGAAGCATCATCAGTTACAGCTGTAGGATTTGCAGACAAATAAGCATAAGCCTGTTTCAAAAGCTGTGTTTGGAAAATTTGAGGAGTTTGCACAGCTTGGAGTGTGCTGCGCATAGGCGTAGCCACAACGGATCCATCTGTATCTACAACCTTGATAGTATCCTTAACTGGTACAGCAGCAATAGCAGCACCAAATTGTTCTGCAGCAGCTAAAGTACGTATGAAGACCTCTTTGCCAGCAAAGGGTCTCGCACCATCATGAACCGCTATATAACCATCGTTTTCAGAAACAGTAGCTAAAGCATTAGCAACAGAATCCTGACGCTCTTTACCACCTGCAACAACGCTAAAGGGAAGCTCAGAAAAATATTCCTGTTGATATTCAGCAAGAAGCTTTTCTCCATCTTCAACCTCTGCCGGTGCTAAGACAACAATGGCACGCTTAACCAACTCCGTATTATTTAACATACGTAAGCAATGAACAATTAAAGGCGCTCCCTTTAACATAGCAAAAGCTTTATTAATACCTAAACCCAATCTCTTACCTGCTCCAGCTGCAGGAATAATGCAAATTAATTTTTTCACCATCAACCTCTATTGAGCGCACTTTGAGCAGCACGACACCGATCTTACTTAACGTGAGCAAATATCATTCTGCCAGCAGCAGTTTGCAGTACAGAGTTAACTATAACTGTTGTAGTTTTGCCAACATAACGTCGACCATTCTCTACAACAATCATGGTGCCGTCATCAAGATAAGCTACCGCTTGACCTTGTTCGCGACCTTCCTTCATTAAGGTAACCGTCATTTCTTCACCAGAAACAACAACTGGTTTTATAGCGTTTGCCAATTCGTTAATGTTTAAAACATTAATTCCCTGAATGCCCGCAACCTTATTAAGGTTGTAATCATTAGTAACAATTACAGCATTAATCTCTCTTGCTAAAAGCACCAGTTTCGAATCGACCTCAGGAACATCCTCAAAATCATTTTCGATTATATAAACTTTTTCTTTATAACTAATCTGCATATCATGAACTAAATCCAAGCCACGGCGTCCTTTAGCACGCTTAAGAGGATCACTGGAATCAGAAAGACGTTGCAATTCTTCAATGACAAATTTGGTAACTAAAAGCTTCCCTTCCAAGAAACCTGTTGCCATAATGTCCATAATGCGACCATCAATAATTACGCTAGTATCAAGTAGCTTATCGTAACAATATGAACTATTATTTTTTATTTCATCCGCAACATTACTATTTACTATTTCCAGTTCACCTTCGCTCATCTCTTTACTGCGTTTACCAGAAAGCTTATTAAAAAAGCCAGTAATATCTGCTCTTTTACTAAAGGCAAGCTGCGCACCAACAACAGAAAGAATAAAGCTTAAGCCAATGGGAATATAAGGTCCTATAATTGGCAAATGAGAAAATGGTCCACCGAGAAGATTAGCCATCATTAAGCCTAGGGCAATACCAAAAACCATTACTAATATGTCACTAGTAGGTAGCTTAGATAAGGCCACGGTCACGCGTTCAGAATAATTAAAAATCCAATTTGTAAGGATAGGACCTAAAATCAGTCCTAACCAGCAGAATGTAAAAGCACCCCAAATGATAAACAAGGTATTGGGGAACGCAATACCAAAAAGTCCATTCCTTGTTAAAGAGTAACCCATTAATTCTGCAATCCAAGGTAAAACAGTATCAGTAAACAAAATACCTAACAGCACAATTGTAACAGAGATTGCCAGACTAAATAATTTCTTAATCATTTTATTTCCTCCTTTCTTTAAATATTGTACGTAAATGTACTCATTTTATATTATACTACGAGGATAAAAAAAAACAAGAAATATTCTTATTAAAGTCTAAATTTTAATAATTATCCTAACAAAAAAGACGCAAGAGTTTAAACTCTCTCGCGCCTCTATGCTTTACACTCTTGCGTATTTATAAATCCATTTCTCTGCAGTATCAGCATCCACATTTTGCACTAGCATTAATTCACTTTGCAAAATCTGTTTGGTATTATGAAGCAATCTTCTTTCACCTACAGAAATTCTTTTATTTCCTTCTAAAATAGTCAAGATTTTAAAAATACGTGCGACCTCGGTAATACTACCTGTTTTTATACAATCCATGTAGATTTGAAAGCGTCTATTCCAGGAAATACTCTTAACCCCCTGTACATCGGGCTCACTCTCCAGGACTTCAGAAACCTTTGACAATTCGCTTGCCTCAATTATATATCTTAGACCTAAACGTTCTGCATTAGCTACAGGAACTGCTACTGTCATATGATCAAAAAGCATTTCTAAAACATAGTATTCCATAGCGACACCATTATGATCACGTTGTTCAATATTTTTAATCATAGCACCACCGTGCAGTGGATATACGACACGGTCTCCTACAGCGAACATTTCTAGGCCTCCTAACTACAAAAATAATATACAAAAAGAGAGGTAGGACTTTACAAAAAACAATATAAGCATCCTCTTTATAGATAGACCTCCACTTTTATAATATAATTGTAGCACTTTAAATTGCCTTTGTCAAAAGCTTTTTATTATATCACCACATATTTACTATGTCAACCTGTAGTATAAGATAAATCGCATTTTTCCTGCACAAAAAATAAAAAATGCGCTAGCCAGCTAACGCATTTTATTATTTTAGAAGCTTCCGCCACCACCAGAACCGCCACAATCACCATCAGAGCCACCACCGCTACTGCTATTAGATTTAGACTTAGGTACAACTGTTGTATGAGTATATAGGTAAGTGTCCTGTTCATCAATTAAACTAAAGGTATCACGCAACAAATACTCATTAGCTTCAGTTGCAGGACTAACATTACTCATGGCAGCAATAAGACTAGAGCGCACCGACCAGGCAATAAGACCCGCAACAACCATCGCTGCAAGTAAAGCTTCAAAATTAATACCACCCTTTTCAGTTTGGGGATGACCATTTTCTTTAGCATAGTTCAGTAGTGCATCAACCTGACCAACATAAGCTAAAAAAGCTTTATCATAATTGCCCTTCTTCAAATGAGGAACCAAAACCTCTTGTATAGAATCAATGCCATACTCTTGGAGAATCGCATATTCCTTCATGCTACGGTTTGCTGCAACATACCATTGGCGATCACCCATAGTGATAACGCAAATAACTGCCTTTTCATTAGCAGGTACTTGTTTATCTACAACAGTACGAGCATAATCGCGAGCAACACCGCCGTTAATACGTTGTGCAGTATGGACCATGATTTTAACACCATGCTTACGGCTAACCTCAGCAATAGCTTGCTCTAATTGAGTTTTTTGTTGTGGAGTTAAAAGTTTAGCATAATCCAAAACAGGAGCAGTAGATTGAACAGCAACCTGTTTAGCAGGAGTTGGATTACTTGGTGCTGCAAATACTGTGGTAAATAGAGCCATATTGGCAATAAGGCTTACAAGTAATGTTAAAACTAAGATTATTTTTTTCATCACTGCTCACCTCACAAAAAGAATTTCAATATCCAGTAAAGTACCGGACACGCTACCGCAAAAGTCAACAGGAAATACAACCAGGATTTAGAAACAGAATATGGTAAATGACCAACCATTTTACCAGTCTGAGCATTCATCATAAAGGTATATGGTTGACCATTATATCTAGTAGTTAAAATCCATACAGGAACCATAGCATATTGAACCTTGCCTTCATTTTTTGCAACAGCACGCTCATTTTCAGAGACACGCATATAGCCAGTAACGGTTTCTTCCAAAGTTCTAACTGCACTATTATCCATACGAGCATTAACACGAGCTTCGTTTTCTTCAGCTGTTACGTCATATTTATCAGCTAAATAACCAGCCATATAGGATGGGTTAAACTCTACCAGTTCACTGTAATCAAAGGGCTCTATACTATCCATATAAGAGTCATCCATGCGTTTACTTCCGTCAGCAGGAATTTTTTCAAAAGCCATGGAGCCCTTACGTGTACATTCATAGACACTCGTTTCTGTTACAGTTGCATCTGAGGTATCATATATATAATCGTTTTCTGCTCTAAAGCTTGCCGTTGCTGTTACAGAAGAATCAAACATCCAGAACGGTACGTACAACCCTTGAATATCCTCAACACGATTATTAGCAGTAAATTCACCTGGCAACAGGGTCTTGCCTTTATAAAACTCTTTTAATGCAGCTACAGCCTCTTCCTTAGTCTTTTTAAACGGAATAATGTAGTCAGGCTTTAGCATGCCACTATAACGCGCAGCAACCATTGTCGGATTACCACAGTATACGCATTCAGTAGCCATGGTATTTTCATCACAGACAATCTCAGCACCGCAGGAACTGCAGGTAAAGGCACGAAGCAATTTTTCTTCATCCACACTCCACTCTTTACCAGCTTTTTCAGTTTCCCACTTTGCATCTTTAGCGTTTTGAGCATCTGCTGCCATTTTTTCCTTTTGGGCATAAAAATTCTCAATAGCTTCTGCAGTAAACTCAGTATCGCAATATTCGCAAAGTATTTTTTCCATGCCGGGCTTATAACCAAGAGGGCCGCCACAGCTTGGACATTTAAAGCTTACGCTTGTATCCGCCATAATACTATCCTCTTAAAGCAACAAGAGGCAAATAAATTACCTCTTGTTAGCTTGCTAATATTTCATTTTAATCAGGGTTTCTTAGAACCGCATTCATTGCAGAAGCGAGAGCCGGGA
>JAKSOK010000013.1 GCA_024405615.1 Phascolarctobacterium sp. | reverse complement strand
CTGTTTCAAATGATACATATATTCTTCTTAAAACATACTTTATAAATAAATAATGATAAAATTGTTAATTTTTCTTGCAGACTGAAAAATATAATGCTAAACTGTAACCAGGTTCTGATAGCCAATGATGGTGAATCGGAACTTTTTTTGTTATATTTAAGGGGGCGATTTCATGTTTAAGAAAATTTTGATTCCTGTTGATGGTAGTACTAGTTCTTTTGATGCTTTGGATCTTGGCATTGAATTAGCTAATAGTTTGAAAGCCGACATTGTTGTTATGACAGTTGTTCAAACTACATCTGTTCAAGGTTGGTCTGTAGACCCTGATATCAAGACTAAATCTGACAATGTTACCGATGAAATGAAAATGGCAGCCCATATCCTCGACATGGCAAAAATAAAAGCACAAAAAGCCGATGGTAAAGTTGAAGCATACAACAAATTGGGCTATCCCTCTGATACCATTGTAGAAACAGCTAAAGCAACTGGTTGTGACTGCATAGTAATTGGCTCTCGTGGTCTCTCCGGCATTCAACACATTTTGCTAGGCAGTGTCAGCGAAAAAGTTGCTCAATTATCTAATATTCCCGTACTTATCGTTAAATAAAATTTCTTAAATTAAAAACTCATGGAAGCCTTATTTCCATGAGTTTTTTGTTTGATTAATAATACAAGCTTTGATATAATTATTAATGATTTTAATCATTTTTACATATCTGAAAAAAACAATTTTTATACCTAGGAGGAAACAAAATGAAACGAAGTGACAAATTTCGTCAAGCTAACAAAGAAGCTAAAGCCACCGTTTTGGCAACTGTTGCTGTAATTGTATTTTGGACCTTAGCTGGCTTTGGCCTTTCCGGCTCTGATATGAAAATCCTTTCTACTCCTATTTGGGTATGGATGGGCTGTGTTGGCTCTTGGATTTTCGCTTGTATTGTAGCAGTTTATCTGGCAAACAATGTCTGCGTTGATATGAGCTTTGACGATGAGGATGAGGAGGAATAAGAATGGAACTTGCTAAAATTTCTAATCTGTGGCCTCTTCTGCTCTTCCTGCTCTGTATGATGGGCGCCAGCATGTGGGCTCGTAAATCTGCTTCTAAGGATGCCAGCTTTGTCAACAACTATTATATTGGTGGTCGTGATTTGGGCGGCTTCGTTCTGGCTATGACTACTGTTGCCACCTATTCCAGCGTTAGTACCTTCGTTGGTGGTCCCGGTGTAGCCTGGTCCATTGGCTATGGTTGGCTTTATATGGCAATTGTGCAAATAGTTGTTATCTTCTTAGTGTTAGGTGTGTTCGGCAAGAAAATTGCGCTTGTCAGCCGTAAAATTGATGCTGTAACCATTATTGATATTATCCGTTCTCGCTATCAAAGCGACACCTTAGCTAACCTTTCTGCTTTCGTTATCGTTCTGTTCTTCTGCTCTACTATGGTTGCTCAATTCGTAGGCGGTGCTAAGCTTTTCGAAGCAGTAACAGGTCTTAGCTATTCAACAGGTTTGACTCTCTTTGGTGTTATCGTAGTCTTCTATACAGCTATTGGTGGCTTTAAAGGTGTTGCCGTTACAGATGCTCTTTGTGCCTTAGCGATGTTTGTAGGCCTTGGTATTCTCTTCTCCTCTATTTTGGATAAGGCTGGCGGTTATGAAGCCATTATGAATCATTTAGCTACCAATCATCCTGATATGCTGGAGCCCTTGAGCCGTGGCAAAATGCCGGTTAGTCTTTACATCAGCCAATGGATGCTGGTAGGCGTTTGTACCCTGTCTCTGCCTCAATCCGTAGTTCGTTGTATTTCCTCTAAGGATAGCCAATCTATTAAAAGAGCTATGATCGTTGGTACCTTCGTTATTGGTCTGATGACCTTGATGGCTACCTGGATCGGCGTTATCTCTAAAGGCGTTCTGACCGGACCTCTGAGCCAATATGGTACTGCTGATAACATTACTCCCAAAACTATTATCAGCTGCATGAGCCCCTTCTGGGCAGGTGTTACCATCTTAGGTCCTGTTGGTGCTACTATTTCTACTATTGATAGTTTACTGCTCAGTGCTTCTAGCTCTTTGATTAAAGATATTTACATGCATAAATGCGCTAAAGAAGGTAAAGCTTTAACTGATGCAACCATTAAGAAGTTCTCCATGGGTTGCACCTTTATTCTCGGCGCTCTGGTATTCTTCATCAGCTTGAATCCGCCTTCTCTGATTTGGCAAATCAATATGTTTGCCTTTGGTGGTTTGGAAACTGCTTTCTTCTGGGTATTAATCCTGGGCCTGTTCTGGCACAAAGCTAATAAAACTGGTGCTATGTGGGCTATGGCTGGCGGTGTAGCAATCTATTGCATTACCTTAGCGATGAAGATTAAATTCATGAATGTCCATCAAATTCTCTTCGGTATTGTGTTCTCCGGTATCCTCTTCTACATTGGTAACAAAATGGGTAAAGATCAGGATGAAAGCGTTTTGAAAATCTTCTTCCCGGAAAAATACGAAGACTAAAAGCTATAAAATCATAATAAAAAGTGGTTGTGAAAATGTTTTCACAGCCACTTTTTTGTTCTCTGGATTATGTTCTTATGGATGAATTCTTCAAACTTAGATTTTGCGCTTAGCGATAATTTATCTAATTTCAAATTCTGTGTTATATGCGCCTAAGCTGAGACCATATTTGCCTGCTTCAAGACGATTAGGAAGCTTCCAGCTATAGTCGTAATTATAATGTCCAGATACTTGTAGCGTTTCATCGGTCAAATCATTTGCTACAATATTTTCTGGAGCATTGAGATTAACGAGTTTTGCCTTCAGGGCAACGGTTTTATCTTCGTCCGTGCCATTACCTATGGATATTTGTAAATAATTGTTTCGGTAGCCTACAACCTTAATGGCAACTTGACCTTTGACAACAGCAGTTCTTAAAGGCATGTAGCCATCCTTGTTTTTCTCTAATACTAAGCCTGGTAAGCGTTGTCCTTTTTCGCAAGCAGCACGTACACATTTACTGATTTCTCTTAAAGCTTGATTGCTTCCATCAGGTAATTCTTGGTAAGAATAAAAACGTATGGTACGTTTGCCAAAGTTGAAATAATAGCTGCTGGTAGCAGCATCTAAAACCATAAATTTAGATTTAGGAGCCTTTTCACAGCGTAGAAGCTTGTTATCATTGAAAATTGTTTTCACATCTTCTAGTACAGAGGCAGGAACAATATATTCTTGTACAACAATAGCTTCATTGTGCCAATTTGCATCTTCAAAACAAACCATGGCGGAGGTGTTATCGATAGCTTTGACAGACATATCATGGGTACTTCCTTGCATATCGCCGCCTCTAACGAAGGAGACGCTGGTTAGTGGCTCATCGACCGTGGATTTGCTAAAAAAATCAAAAGCCAAACCAGTATTTAAGCCAAATATTGAGTTAAAGCCTGCTATGCAAAGCAGACTTCCAATTATAACTTTTTTATTCATGTTTGTCCTCCTGTTATAGGTTAATCAAAGAATTTTAATTTCCAGTAATCTAAATCGAAAATGCCTAAAATCTTATAAGTATATACACCTTTAACTAAAGGTACTGTCAGATGGGAATAACCATAGGACAGGTTATCCTTAACAAATAATTCAGTGCTATATTGATGATAGCCTTTAACTCCAGGAATACTGGTTTTAAATAATTCTTCCGCAATATTGTGAATAGTATCACCCTTAGTATTCTTGAAATATTGCACGAGGTTCATGGAATTTTTGCTAAAGATAATGGGTTTAGCTCCTTCAGGAATTGTTAAAGTAAGGTGTTTGCCTTCTTTATAGTCGATTTTAAGCTTATCCCCTTTGGCAGGAAAACCAGTGAAACTAATATAACCAGCATATAAACCGTCATTGATTTTTTCAATATGGTAGTATCTGTCGGTAATTTTATCAGTTAAATAGACTTTTTCATATATACCTTGGGGTTGTTTAGTTAAATCAATCTTGGTACTACACCAGATGGAGCGGAGATTTTGATACTTTTTCTGTTTCTCCAGCTGTTGTTCAGGAAAATTATCTCTATAAAGGTGAATGTAAAAGTCGAAATTTTCTTCGGTATTAGGCGCCAAAATGGCTTTGGCAAACTGTTCTGGAGTTTTATCTGCAGGAATAAGCTTTTCCTGATAGGAATAAAGCACTTTAGGAGGTACAGCGTTATCTTGGAATCTGTTTTTACGAGGGTTATCGTTTTCGTTTTTAGCCTTGAATTTATAACCATGGAAGCTAACAACTGATTCATCCTTGGTATAACCAAAATCCTTTAAAACAGTAGCTTCGATAATTTTGCAGGTTTCCTCATAACCTTCGTCGATATACATTTTCTTATCAGTATATTCGTACACAAATTTATGGGATTTACCATCGCGTTTATAGTTGCCTTTTACGGCTCCATATAGGTCTGTACCGGTTTCATAGGCCTCTACTTCGCTGTCAGGCTTAGCATTAGGCATATTGGTTGCGAACCAGTTTAGAGCCTCCTGACGATGCTCCTGAGCGATCTTTTTAGCTTGTTCCTTAGAATAATTTGGAGGTAAACAACCGGAAATTAAAAATGTCGTTACTAACAGCATTAGCATTACAGTTAAACTTAGTAATTTTTTCATAAATATCCCAATACCTCCTGGCTATGTGAATTTACATGTTTTCAAAGGGTTGATATTGACCACTTTCACGTCTCTTAGTAGCAGTTTTAGAGATGTAGCTACCTAAAACACATTTAAAGCCTTTACGTTCTACAATCTCTTTGATATACGCTCTATGCGGGCACGGTGGATTATGATAGTTATCAGATACGATGCAGGAAGCCAAATGCACAACTACATCGTTTATATCCTGGCCATAGCGTTTAAACTTTCTACGTAAATCCTCAAGCTTACCAGCAACCTCAATACCACAGCAGCCGCCACAGGTCATGGACATATATCTAGTATCTGCTTCGTATTCGGTAAACATACCTTCCTTGTTATAAAAGCTGTTAGCGCAGGGATAGCCACTGCATTTGTGACATACATGATCACATTGAATAACTACTACTAATTTACTCATGATAATCTCCTCAAAAATAAAAAACATTAAAATTATATGACAATCTAAACTTATTTATCATTATATTATAATCACACTTTTATTGCAATTATTTAATTCACAGGTGCAAATTTAACTATTTTTAATTTGCTGTTATGTAGTTCACGATTAACACCTAATTGAGAGTTTTGTAATAACCTGTTTTTATTGTAAATAATTTAATTTTACATTTATTTCGAACGTGAATTTTCTTATTCGATAAATAACAAAATGTAATCGTAATATATATTGACAATTATAATTAAAACGTTCGTAATAAAGTACAATATTTTGCGAAAATTATTAGCAAAAATTTGTAAATTAATATGTACAACTGTTTGACATAAAAATATTCCTGTGCTATAATTATGGTAATTAATAAGGATTTTTCGGCTTTTGCAAGGCATAAAATTATTGATTGGAGGGTGTTTATTTTATGGGTAGAAGAAAAGCTCTTCCCGCAGATTTTGATGGTAATTATACCGAGGATATGTTATCTGAACGTCAACGCGCTATTTTAAGCTTTGTACGTGAATTTATTAATAAAAAGGGTTATCCCCCTACTGTTCGTGAAATTGGTGAAGAGGTTGGCTTGTCCTCTAGCGCTAGTGTTCATAATCATTTACGTCGTCTTGAAGAGATTGGCTTTATTGTTCGTGATTCTGCAAAGCCTCGTGCTCTTGAGTTAACCTCTGATAATGATTCCTGGCGTAATAAACTTCTGGTACCAGTACCGCTAGTTGGTCGTGTTACCGCAGGCGTTCCTATTTTAGCAGTAGAAAATGTTGAAGAAACCTATCCTATTCCTCGTGATTTAATCGGCTGCGATGAAGATGTTTTCATGCTTTCCGTATGCGGTGATTCTATGATTAACGCAGGTATTCTTGATCACGACTACATTATCGCTCGTAAACAAAACTTCGCTAACAACGGTGATATTGTTGTAGCTCTCATTGATAATGAAGAAACAACCGTTAAACGTTACTTCCGTGAATTACGTCGAGTTCGTCTCCAACCTGAAAATGATAAATATGAACCTATCATTGGCGGTGACAATATCCAGGTAATTGGTAAGGTTATCTCCGTATTCCGTATGCTCTAAGATATAGAGAAATTCCAGGACCCTTCTAGTTTCGGCTAGGAGGGTCTTTTTTATGCCTAGGCATATATTGATATAGGTTGAAGCTAAAAACACCTCAGAGGGCCTTCTAGGACCTTCTGGGGTACTTCAATTTATCTAGGCTAATTTTAAGGGTAATTATTAGTAATATTACAATGTCTTCTATAGCTGTTCAGTATATATAACTGACAATGTATGCAAATATATATTGTGTATAATAATGAACTATATACATGTAATCTAAGAGTAAATTTGTCATTCAAAGACATTACAATAACATTATTATGATATCACTATATATAAGTTATAATATAATTTTGACGCTTTTAGACGTAAAAATAAGGCAGGTTCGAAAACCTGCCTTGAATTTTGTTTGCATATTGATTTGGTATTTTAGGTAATTAGCCTACTCTTATTCTTTGGGACCTACCATTTTTGCAGCTTCCATAATAGCTAAACGACCATGCTCGAAGGTCAAACCACCTTGGAAGAAAACATTGTAGGGTTCTCTGCAGGGAGCATCTGCACTCAGCTCTAAAGTTGCACCTTGTACGAAGGTACCTGCTGCCATGACAACTTTATCTTGGTAACCAGGCAACGGAGCAGGTTCAGGTTTAACATAAGCATCTACAGGAGAGTTAGCTTGAATAGCTATGCAGAAGTTAACCAGCTTTTCTTCAGTTAAGAGCTTAATAGCTTGGATCAAGTCACTTCTCTTCTCGCTGGGTAAAGGTTTAACTTCATAGCCTAATTTTTGGAATACTACAGCGGAGAAAATAGCAGTTTTAACAGCTTGTAAAACAATGTGAGGAGCTAAGAACAGGCCTTGATAGTATTCACGTTGGGTATCGCCGAGGGTTGCACCCATTTCAGCGCCTAAACCAGGAGCGGTTGCACGATAGGAAGCGTTTTCTACTAAGTCTTTACGACCTACGATATAGCCACCCATAGGAGCTAAACCACCACCTAAGTTCTTAATCAAGGAACCAGCCATGATATCTGCACCTAAATCGGTAGGTTCAATCTTATCTACGAAGCAACCATAGCAGTTATCTACGAGGCAGATAATATTAGGATTGATTTCCTTAACAACTTTAATAACACGACCGATTTCTTGAACAGAGATGGTCTTACGTACGGAGCTATAGCCACAGGAGCGTTGGATGTGTACCATGGTGGTCTTGTCGCTAATAGCAGCTTTCAAAGCTTCAGTATCTACTACTTCACCTTCAAAGGGGATTTCCTTATAGGTAACGCCAATATCAGTTAAGCTACCCTTTACGCTTACAGGATAACCCATAATGGTTTGCATAGTGTCATAGGGAGCGCCAGTTGCGGTGATGATTTCATCGCCAGGTCTCAGGTTGCCTAAGAGCGCTACAGCTAAAGCATGGGTACCAGAAACGAATTGAGAACGAACCATAGCTGCTTCAGTATGGAAAATGTCAGCATAGATTTCATCTAATTTATCACGGCCGATGTCATCATAGCCATAACCAGTGGTAGGTTTCATATAGAAATCAGATACTTTAGCTTTGCGGAAGGCTGCTAAAACCTTTTGAGTGTTCAGTAAAGCAGTTTCCTCCATAGCGGCAGTGTGCTTTGCTACTTCTTGTAATGCTTCTAATTCAAGAGCATTGTAATCAATCATGTTATCATATTCCTTTTCTTATTTTTTAACTCTAGTAAAACACTAGAAACTTTAAACTAATCATAACGAAAGAGAGCATTGCTGCTCTCTTTAAAGGGCTACTCAATTGCTTCTTTATAAAGCTGAGCTAATTCCACATACTCATCAAATTCAGCTGCTAATTCCGCATCAAGACGAACCTTCATCAAGCTACCATCTTGTGTAGTAAATTGCTCATCAAGAATTGTAGCAATGCGGTGTAATCTTGCAGAAACCTCAGATTCCTCATAGGGAACCAAAAGCTCTAATTCAACAGATTTCAGCTTCAGATTTTCGGTAATTAACTCTAACAGTTTATCTAAATTAAGGCCTGCTTTAGCAGAAATGCAAATGCTGTTTTCTTCCTGTGCTAAACGTTCTGGCAAAGCAGAATCCTCAGGCAGCTTATCAATCTTATTATAAACTGTGATAATGGTCTTATCTCTAGCACCAATTTCATCTAGAACGTGATATACAGCGTTGCTTTGCTCCTTATAGAGCTCATGGCTAACATCTATAACGTGTAAGAGCACATCGGCCTCAACAACCTCTTCTAAGGTTGATTGGAAGGCTGCTACCAGTTGATGGGGTAAGCGTTGGATAAAGCCTACGGTATCAGTTAAAATCGCCTGTTGTTTATCAGGCAAATCTAATTGACGAGTTGTGGGGTCCAGAGTTGCAAACAGTTGATCCTTTGCGTAGATATCGGAGTTGGTCAAGGTATTCAACAGTGTGGATTTACCTGCATTGGTATAGCCGACCAGAGAAACTGTAGGCACCTCTGCTTTGGTACGACCTGCCCTATGCAGATCACGAACACTTTTAACCTTGCCAATACATTCTTTAATGTACGCAATGCGGTCGCGAATACGACGTCTATCTACTTCCAGCTTGGTTTCACCAGGACCACGGGTACCAATACCGCCACCTAAACGGGACAAGGACAAGCCTTTACCCATAATACGAGGCAAGGTATATTGCAGCTGAGCCAATTCAACCTGCAGTTTACCTTCGTTAGTACGAGCGCGTTGAGCGAAAATATCCAGAATCAAGGCAGTACGGTCAAGCACACGTACACCCATTGCTTGTTCAATATTACGTTGTTGAGCAGGACTAAGCTCATCATCGAAAATGCACAGGTCAATATTCTCCTGTTGAACAAATAAAGCTAATTCCTGAACCTTACCCTTGCCTATGAAGAAGGCTGGATCGGGCTTAGGACGCTTCTGGAGGAACTTTGCTACAACAAGGGCACCTGCAGTATCGGCCAGCTGTTTTAACTCCTCTACGGAGTCCTCAATAGTCCAGCCGAGCATGTTTCCCATGCCATTGTATTCCATACCAACAAGAATAGCACGTTCCTGAACCTCAGCTAAGCTAGAAGAGCCGCTTTGCTTGTCTAGAATGCGTTCAATCATTGCCATCATGTTAGGCAGATGAATACTTTCAGCCTGTTCTAGAGTCATGGCATCAGTGCATTCTACAATATAATTTTCGTTTTCATCAAAGCCGGCAATCATGCCGAAGGTTACAGGGCATTGTTCAAATTCAGGTACAACACCAATGGCAACCATGCAGTCAAAACGATTATTCTTCAGCGCAGAAATATCTACACCACTTAAGTTTGGATTTCCACCTGGATGGGTGTGGATGCAACGGACACCGCTCAAACGAGAAGCGCCACGTCTACCCTCTACAGCAGGCAAATCAACCGTATTGTCATCACCTACAGTTACACTGAGGATTTGACCGCTACGATTAATATATACGGAGATTTCACGACCGATAAAGTCAGTAATTTTAGCCATTTTAACAGCTAAATCCATGCTTAAAAGCTGACCATCGTGTTGCTCCATATCATAAATTGTCTTTAGGTCCTCAATGACGGTATTGCGAATACCCTTCACATTACCTAGAACCTCTTTTTCTAATTCAGCCATGGGTCTCTACCCCCTGTCTTATTTCTTTTGTTTGGCAGGTTCAATATTAACCTTGTAGCCGCGAATAGTGTTCTTATGCATTACGCCAAGAACCTTTTCAGCATACTCTTCAGGAACTTCTACAAAAGTGAACTTTTCATAGATGTTGATCATGCCAATGCTACGAGCAGGAATATCTGCTTCAATAGCAATTGCACTAATAATATCTTTAACGGTAATCTTTTGCGCACGGCCGATGTTTAAGAACATACGTACCATACCAGGTTTACCACCAGTGTTTTGTAAATCAGTAGAAATTGTTTCTTCTACTTGAGCTTGGAGTGCTTTAGGACCTTCTTGCATCAGCTTAAGTGCAGCTGCAGCAATATCCTCAGCGGAATAGTCATCCAATAAGCTTTCTGCGATGGACATGTAATCTTGGTATTGATTCAGTTCCAGAACAGTTTGCATCTTATTGATGATTTGGTCGCGTTGTCTTTCAATTACGTCAGCACCAGTAGGCAGTTGACGACGTTGAATGCGAGTATGCGCAATACGTTCAATAAGCTTTAATTGACGGAATTCACGGGGAGTGATAAAGGTCATGGCAATGCCGGTATTACCTGCACGACCGGTACGACCGATACGGTGTACATAGCTTTCAGGATCCTGCGGAATATCGAAGTTAATAACGTGAGTAATGTTATCAATATCGATACCACGAGCAGCTACGTCTGTTGCAATAAGCACATCACAAGCACCTTCGCGGAATTTTTTCATAACGCGGTCACGTTGAGTTTGGCTTAAATCACCATGTAAGCCTTCAGACATATAACCACGACTGGACAAAGCGATGGACAGGTCATCTACGCCTTTTTTAGTACGGCAGAAGATAATTAATTTACCTTCAACCTCAGTATCTAAAAGACGACAAAGACCTTCAACCTTATCCTTGGTTTCGTAATAATACTGCTCAATCAGAGGAACGGTTAATTCCTCTTTGGTGATAGTAACATTCTTGGGAGCCTTCATGTACTTTTTAGTCAGGCTCAGAATAGGTCTCGGCATAGTTGCAGAGAAAAGCAGAGTTTGGCGTTCAGTAGGCAGAGCTTTGAGAATTTCCTCAATGTCATCTACGAAGCCCATATCCAGCATTTCATCAGCTTCATCAAGAACCAAAAATTTAATATGGTCCAGATGAATGGTGCCACGATTAATATGGTCGATTAAACGGCCAGGAGTACCAATTACGATTTGTACGCCACTTTTTAAAGCACGAATTTGACGTTCAATAGGTTGACCACCATAAACAGGTAAAGCCTTAATATGACGGGTACGACCGATATTACCAATTTCTTCAGCAACCTGAATAGCCAGTTCACGAGTCGGGGTCATGATTAATGCAGAAATCTGACGGAAGTTTTCTATGCTTTGAACGATGGGAATACCGAAAGCAGCAGTTTTACCAGTACCAGTTTGTGCTTGACCTATAACGTCATTACCTTCTAAAACTAAGGGAATAGTAGCAGCTTGAATGGGAGAAGGTTCTTCAAAGCCCATATCAGTGATTGCAGCAACTATTTTTTTATCCAGCAATAATTCGCCGAACATTTCTTTTTGTGTTGTCATTAAATTCCTCCGAAAAAAATATGTAACTACGAGGTTTTAGCCTCAATTATTGTATACAGCTTAAAGCTGTTGTAATTTCTCAATTAACGTACTGATAGCAGCTTCTGCAATACGTAGCTTATTCTCAGTACGATTACCATCAAAATGGTGTTCTTGCCAATATACAATTTCTCTATTGGCAACAGCTATATAAACTAGACCAACGGGTTTGCCTTCACTAGGACTAGGACCTGCATTACCAGTAATACTAATGCCATAATCACTGTTCATCAATCGACGAACACCTGCAGCCATTTCGCAAGCGCATTGGCTACTAACGGCACCGAATTTTTTCAAGGTTTCAGGCTTAACACCTAAAACATTTTCTTTTACCTCATTGGTATAGCTAACCACGGAGCCTTTCAAATACTCAGAGCTACCAGGAATATCTGTAATCAGGCTACTTGCTAAGCCACCGGAGCAGGATTCTGCAAAAGCTATGGTTTTACCAAGCAGATTTAGCTTTGTGCCAAGAACACTTGCTACGCTGTCATTATCTGCACCATAAATATATTGCTCTAATCTTGCTCTTAATTGAGCTTCCATATCCCCTATTAAAGCTTTTGCTTCTTCAGGAGTTTTGGTTTTAGTAGTAATACGAATTAAAATTTGTCCGTGACGAGCATAAATCGCCAAGGTTGGATTAGATTGATTAACAATTAAATCATCGATTTTAGTTGCAACGGCAGATTCACCTATACCTTTTAAACGTAAGGTACGGGAGATAATAACGCCATTATCGGGAAAATTCTTTTGTAAGCGCGGCCAAAGCTGAGTTTCGCACACTGCTTCAACCTCATGAGGAGGTCCAGGCAAAAGGATAATAATTTTACCTTGATGCTCCAACCACAAACCAGGAGCTGTTCCTGCAGGATTTTCAAGAACGTCTGCACCAAAAGGCACAATAGCTTGCTTTTCATTATTAGGTGTAGGTTCTACCCCTTTAGCAGCTAAGAAATCATACAAGCGGCAAAGAGTGCTAAAATCAGTATAGCCTTCTAAGCCACAGATTTCCATAACCACTTCTTTGGTAATATCGCCACGAGTAGGTCCTAAGCCACCACTAGTAATAACAATATCGGCACGTTCTAAGGCATGTTCAATAGCTGCACGCATACGTACAGGATTATCACCAATAGTAGTTTGGTATAAAACGTCAAAGCCTAAGCTATTCAGATGACGGGAAAGATATTGAAAGTTTGTATTTAAAATTTCACCTAGTAATAGCTCTGTACCAGTGTTAATAACCTCAACTACCATAATTTATGCCTCTTTTCCATAAGCGAACAAGCTGTTCGTTTTTTTACACGCTTATTTTTCCAGTTCTGCAACCATACCATTGGAGAAGCCTTGAGAGATACGCAGATTAACAAAATCGCCAACCTGTAATCCTTGAGCACCTTCAACGTAAATCGGATTATCTACATCAGGAGCTTCATGCTCACTACGAGCGTAAGCTAAACCTTCTTCTTCATCTTGACTGATAATTACAGCCTTCATAACCTTGTCTTCTTTTTCTCTGTAAATTTCTTGAGAAATAGCAGATTGAATAGCCTTTAATTCATGGAAACGGTTTTCCTTAATGTCTTCAGGAATTTGGTTTTCCATACGACCAGCTTCAGTACCATCCTCTTGAGAATACATAAATACACCTGCATCCTCAAAGCGTTGTTGTTGTACAAAATCCTTTAATTCAGCGAAATCTTCTTCAGTTTCACCAGGGAAACCAACGATAAAGGTCGTGCGAATAGTAATATCAGGAATGCGAGTACGAATCTTATTGAGCAATGCTTCAACCTGGGCACGAGTATCTCTACGGCGCATGGTTTTCAACAATCTATCGCTTGCATGCTGAAGCGGAATATCAATGTATTTGCATACCTTAGGTAAAGTTGCAAAGCATTCGATAAGCTCATCAGTAAAGTTATTGGGATAAAGATACATGACGCGAATCCATTCCAAGCCTTCGATAGCGTTTAAATCTCTCAAAAGTTGGGGAAGCATCAGCTTTTTATACAAATCTTTACCATAAATGGTAGTGTCTTGAGCAACTACGATTAATTCTTTAACACCTGCCGCAGCTAAATCTTTAGCCTCTTGCAGAACGTCTTCGTATTTTTCGCTGACATATTTACCGCGAATAAAGGGAATTGCGCAATAGGAACAACGGTTATTGCAGCCTTCAGCGATTTTTAAATAAGCCATATAGGAATCAGTGGTTAAAACACGAGGAACAGCTTTAACGTTTTGACCTGTCATTTCGCTAAGCTTTTCCATGTGCAAAATACGATCACCTGCCATTACCTGATCAAGTACCCAACCGATATCAGTAAAGCAGCTGGTACCAACTATAGCATCAACCTCAGGCATAGCTTCAAACAGTTCATCTGCATAGCGTTGACCTAAGCAGCCAGTCATAATCAGGTATTTGCATGCACCATTTTCTTTATATTGAGCCATTTCCAGGATTGTATCAATGGACTCTTGCTTTGCACTTTCAATAAATCCGCAGGTGTTGACGATAATAATGTCAGCTTCTTCAGGATTATTAGTAATTTCTAATTCTTTTTCACGAATAATTCCCAGCATAACCTCAGAATCTACTAAATTCTTAGGGCAGCCTAGAGAAATCATACCTAATTTCATCTTTTCCTCCAAAGTGCCTGAGCACTATTTACTAAAACGCACCTTCTCTACCCATTGGCTAGTCAGTGCTTCTAATTTTGCTAATGTTAGATAATCTCTATTTAACCAAACCTTGCGGGGATCTGCCGCAGGATTGAGTTTATTCTCATGTAAAATATAAACAAAGCCTGTATCTTGTTTTTGAGAAATAACCTTAACCTCATCGTTAGCAAGCATCCAGTTCATGAATTCCTGATTACCAAAGGTACTTTCGGAACCCTTAAACACTGCCATACCATAAAGGTTAGCAGGGGTTCCTTCTATGGGCGTTACTACATAGGCAGGAAATTCATTTTCCAAATACTTGGATACGATACTTTGGACTGTAACTGTCATATCCGCTTCTCCTGTTGCTACAAGGCGAATAGAAGAAAACGGGAACTTTGTATATTGGGTAACAAAGCGATTTGCATTCCACATATAGGTAATTGCGCTTTGCTCGCCCATATGACAGGCCATGGCAGCTAATAAATTCATGGTCCCAGGAGTATTGTTAAGATTCTCCATGGTAAAACGAGCATCTGTCAAGTTCTCTAAATCATTCCAGCCTAATAATTTTTGCTGACCAACGCGACGAGCAAACTGGTGATTAATTACAAAAACTACAGGGTCATAAAAGACGCCATTCCAATATCCATCCACGTCCTTATAATCAAAAGGAATATTATTTGCCGCATTACAGGTTGATGGTTGCAGCTTTCCTTCCTGCTTAAGATTAGCTAGCAAAAGCGTGGAAGCAATAATCAGGTCTGGCTTAGGTCCTTTATCAAGCTCATAAATAGCCTTTACAGCCTGGAAATTCTTCTTTTTCTTATTCTTTTCGTTATATACAGCTAATAATTCCTCGGTGAATTTTGGTTCTAAGGTAGAATACAAAATTATATCGCGTTTGGAATTATTATCGCTTCCAAAATCACAGCCAACTGTAAATAGCAGTAAACTGCAAAGAAGCAGCATAATTAAACGTCGCATCATATCACCTAGCTAAGTTTATATATTAACGCTTAGCCTTTTTCTTATCAGTATGAGGTTTAGCCCTACTAGAGCCTCTCCTAGCCTCTGTACGCTTTTCAGGCAGGTGAACTAGGCATTTATACCCATCACCTATTAAATCCTCTCTATGAGCCTTTTGGAGGGCTTGGATAACAATGTGTCTATTGCGAGGATTCTTATATTGCATAAGGGCACGTTGCATAGCCTTATCATGAGGATTCTTGGGAACAAATACCTCTTCCATGGTATTAGGGTCAACGCCACTGTACCACATAGCAGTAGAAGCGCTACCAGGTGTGGGAATGAAATCCTGTACCTGTTCAGGCTGATGTTTAATATCACGCAAAAATTCTGCCAGCTCTACTGCATTATTCAAGGTACAACCAGGATGGCTAGAAATAAAGTACGGAACCAAATATTGAGGTTTACCGATTTCTTTATTTTTAGCTTCGAAGAGCTTCATGAATTTTACATAAACCTCTTTACCAGGCTTACCCATTTTAGATAAAGCCTGGGGAGCAATATGTTCTGGAGCAATCTTTAACTGACCGCTAACATGATAGCGACAAAGTTCATCTAAGAAATCTAGGTTTTTGTCAGCCATTAAATAGTCATAGCGGATACCACTACGAATAAATACTTTTTTTACACCAGGTAAAGCTCTAATTTGTCTTAACAGCTTAATATAAGCACTATGGTCCGCATCAATATTAGGACAAGGCTTAGGGAACAAGCATTGTCTATCCTTGCAGACACCAAATTTTAATTGTTTAGCACAGCTTGGATGACGGAAGTTAGCGGTTGGACCACCAACATCGTGAATATAGCCTTTGAAACCAGGTAATTGTGTAATAATTTTTGCTTCACGTAGAATAGATTCATCACTACGAGCTTGAATAATACGGCCTTGGTGCGCGTGAATAGCACAGAAGGAGCAGCTACCAAAGCAGCCGCGGCTAGAAACGATACTGAACTGTACCTCTTCTATAGCAGCGACACCACCTAATTTATCATAGGAGGGATGCCAGGTACGCATATAGCCAAGGTCATATATTGCATCCATTTCTTCTGTTGTTAAAGGATAAATGGATGGATTTTGAACTACATATTTTTTAACACCTTTTTGGATAACAGTCTTTCCGTAAAAAGGATCTTGTTCCTTACTTTGCAGGTTAAAGGCTTTAGCAAATTGCTTTTTATCTTCACGAATAGCTTTCCAACCAGGCAAAGTAACATATTCGTCATAAAGCTCTGGCTTTTCAGTAGTGCAATAAGCAGTACCGCGAATATAATGCATATCCTCAAGACTTGCTCCACCTGCTAAATAGTCAGCAATCTCTACAACCTGCTTCTCGCCCATGCCGTATACTAATAAGTCGGCATTACTTGACTCCAATATGGATGGCATAAGCTTATTTTCCCAGTAGTCGTAATGAATGAAACGACGCAGGCTAGCTTCGATACCGCCAATAATAACAGGTAAATCTGGCCACAGCTCTTTTGCAAGTTGAGCATAAACCATGGTAGCGTGGTCAGGACGCTTACCAATAGTACCACCGGCAGTATACTTATCAATAGCACGCTCATGTTTAGCGGCAGTATAGCGACAGAGCATGGAATCAAGATTGCCGCCACTAATCATTACCCCTAAACGAGGCTTACCTAAGACAGCTAAACGTTCAGGCATATCCCATTCAGGTTGGCAAAGCATGGCAACTCTATAGCCCTGGCTCTCCAAAACTCTGCAAATTACGGCAGGTCCGAAGGATGGATGGTCTACATAGGCATCACCACTGATAAATAGAAAATCTATCTGATCCCAACCACGTTCTACAATTTCTTCAGCTGTAATAGGTAAAAATTGTGTCATAATATACTCCGGTTAAAAAATTCGATAATTATTATTTGGGAGCATCCTGTTGAGGATTCTCTCGGGTATAAACCTTGTTGGAAACACCATGTTCTCCGGGAGGATTCATGGATTGACCATTAACGGTGATGTCAACAGCGCCAATGTTTCCGTACTTAACAGTAAGTTTATCTTTTGCTTCGTAGGTCTTTTTGTCGCCAGGCTCAAGCATTATTTCAGCTAAAACCTTACCATCTGCATTAACCTCTAACCAACAGCGACCACTAGCCTTCAGTTCTAAAACGACCTTATCTGCTACAGGAGCCACTTGTTTAGCAGGTTCTGTTTTTGTGGTAGTAACTGTACTTTGCGTTGTTGTAGGAGTTGCTGGCTTGGCAGTACCTAAGCTTTTACCCCAGTTGATAAGTGCTGGTACAGCAAAATACAAAGCAGCTAAAATGACTATAATAACTGCACCCATAGCGATTTGAGTCCAGGGAATATCCATTTTAGAAGGCTTGGGTAAACTAAATTTACCAGTACCACTACCAATGTCGCGCTTATCTTTAAGTTGCAACTTCATGGTAACAGTATTAGCTTCACGTATGCCCTTGCTTTCAACATCTGCCACAGACTTACCAGAGGAGGAAGCCTTATATTGGTCAACTAATTTAGCTCCATCAAGACCTAAATAATTGCCATAGGTACGAATTGCACCTTTAACAAAAAATTCACCTGGTGTTTTTTCGTACTCATCGTTTTCAAGATAGGACAAAAAAGTTCCTCGAATATTGGTATCAGCTTCTGCAGTTTCAATAGATATACCTTTAGCTAATCTAGCTTCACGCAGAAGTTGACCTACAGATTTTGTAGCTAATGCTTCTACTTCTTCCATAGTTTACCTCACTTATTCTTTGTTCAGGAAACGTTCTTCTGCTTCCTGACGAGACATAACAACTTCACGGGGCTT
>JAKSOK010000129.1 GCA_024405615.1 Phascolarctobacterium sp. | reverse complement strand
GCAACTTCTGCAGCCAGACGGCCCAGAGTTTTATCAGTTGCGTCAACTACGAACCATTTACGTTCGATGTTAGACGGATTTGCCATAAAAGATTTCATCTTTATGTCCTCCTAAAAATATACAAAAACAAACATGTAACTTCTTACCGTCTTTCGGGGCTATGAAATCAGGCAGAAAATCACGTGGATATATTTTACCAAAACCAAACAATTAAGTCAAGTATTTTTTAACTTTTTTGTAACATTTTTACACTTCTTCAGGTGATTTGGCGTCATAAGGTACATAACCTACACAGTCTAAATAAAGACCGCAACCAGGGGCAGGTGAATTTAAAAACTCACAACGCTTGCTATTAATTTCAGCTTCAAACTCTGCAATAGTTCTTTTTTCCAATCCAACTTGTACCAAAGACCAAACTATATTACGAACCATATGATATAAAAAACCATCACCAGTAATATAAAAACGTAATTCTTCAGCATTAATAACCTTCCATTCTGCATGAAAAATAGTTCTTACCGGATCATTATCAACACTACCAGTGCTTCTAAAAGCAGTAAAGTCATGCTTGCCTAAAAGCAATTTTGCAGCTTCATTCATCAACGCTACATTCGGCTTTGCTTCCATTTGCCAGGCATATTTTACAAGGAAAGGATTTTTCTGCTTAGCTACAACAACCTTATAAGCATATTGCTTCCAACAGGCATCGTAGCGTGCGTGAAAGCCTTCAGGCGCATCGCTAGCTTCCAAGATAACTATATCCTCTGGCAACATGGTTTTAGAGGCTCTTACAAGATTTTTGCAGGGTATTTTGCCGTTCGTATTTACGCTAACTATTTGCCCAAGAGCATGAACACCAGCATCCGTACGTCCGCTTCCTTTAGCTGTTACAGGTTCTCCGCAAACCTTATTGAGAAATTCTTCTAAGATATTCTGGATAGTATTTCCGTGAGGTTGTTTTTGATACCCTTGATACCTACTGCCATCATAGGCTATTTTTAGTTTAATTGTTCTCATAAAAGTCAAACATGCCTCCTATAGCACAAATAGTTCATAAACAACATCGCTTTTACTCGTCTAAGGTTGCATCCAACAAGTTGGATGCTTCAAGATCAATTATTCACACTAGTCACCACTTAAAAGCAAAGCTGCAGTCACAAACGCAACCGCAGCTAAACGATTAAATCAGCTTAGTGCCCCATCTCAAAAAGGCAAGGCCAAAAATAAGTACAAAAATCACAACAAAAGCAACATAATCATTACTACCATAGCTTAATTGATGCATACGAGTACGACCTTCGCCACCACGATAGCAACGTGCTTCCATAGCAATAGCCAAATCATCTGCACGACGAAAAGCGCCGATAAACAAAGGAATTAAAAGTGGCAGCATATTTTTGACTCTTTGGATAATATTACCACTTTCAAAATCGGCTCCGCGGGCAGTCTGCGCTTTCATAATGCGATCTGTTTCTTCCAAAAGTGTAGGAATAAAACGCAAAGCAATGGTCATCATCATAGCCAGTTCATGAGCAGGTACGCCAATACATTTAAAAGGGCGCAATAAACTTTCAATACCATCTGTCAAAACTATGGGAGATGTAGTAAACGTTAAAATGGAAGAAAATAACAACAGCAGAATTAGACGCAGACACATTTTTACGCCAAGCTCTAAGCCTTCCTTTGTAACCGTCAAAAAGCTGTATTGGTAAAGAATGGTTTCGCCAGGAGTTGTAAAAATATGGATACACAGGGTTAACAGCAAGATAATCCAAATAGGTTTAACTGACTTTAACACCATAACAAATGGCAAACGGCTTACCAAAATTACCAATAAGGTAAAGCCGCATAAAATGCCATAGGAAATAGGACTATTAGCAAAGAAAATGGCAACTATAAATAACAAAGTACATAAAAGCTTTGTTCTAGGATCTAATTTATGAATAAAGGAATCGCCAGGAAAATATTGGCCTAAGGTAATGTTATTTAGCATTTTTCCACCCCTTTGCCTGACAGATAGCCTTTACTAAAGCCTTGGTGTTCATAATATCACCTTTAAGATTTAGGCCATTTGCTTTTAGTTTTTCACCTAAATTATAAACCTGGGGCATATCTAAACCAACCTGACGCAATTCTGCACTATGTTCTTTAAATATCTCTTCAGGTTTACCATCGTACAAAAGCTGTCCTTTGTTAATAACCAGCAAACGGTTTGCATATTCTGCTGCCTCATCCATGCTATGAGTAACAATAACAATAGCAATTTTACGAGTCTTATGCAGTTCTAAAATTTCCCTAAATACACGCAAACGACTAGCAGGGTCCAAACCAGCAGACGGCTCATCTAGTACCAGATAATCTGGATTTAAAGCTACAACGCCTGCGACAGCAACACGGCGCATTTGGCCACCACTCAATTGAAAAGGAGAGCGTTTAGCATAGGTATCATAATCCAAGCCAACAAAACGCATCGCTTCTTTAACCTGAACCGCTACCTCATCTTCACTAAAGCCTTTATTACGCGGGCCAAAGGCAATATCCTCTTCTACTGTTTCTGCGAACAACTGATGTTCAGGATATTGGAACACCATGCCTACTCTATGACGAGCAGCTTTAGCGTCACTTGTTTTGCCAGTAGCGTCTACTTCATCTATTATTATCATACCTTTATCAGGTTTTAATAACGCATTAAGATGCTGAACAAAAGTAGACTTGCCACTTCCAGTATGACCTATGATAGCAACAATCTCACCTTTATCAATACTAACAGAAACGTTGTTTAAAGCTTGACGTTCAAAGGGAGTGCCTTTGGAATATGTATAGGAAACATCTTTTAATTCTATTGACATAACGCTTTGGCCAGCTCCTCTTCCGTAATGATATCTTTAGGTAGCTTAGCACCGCATTTACGCAGTTCACTGGCTACTTTAGCAGCTATAGGTGCTTCAAGACCTAGTTTTTCCAGCTCCTCAACTCTGCAGAAAACCTCTTTTGGAGTTCCCATGAATTGAATTTTTCCAGCTCCCATGACAACTACTCTATCAGCCTGTAAAGCTTCTTCCATATAATGAGTAATATACACAATGGTTATATTTTTTTCTTTATTTAAGCTTTTAACAGTAGCAACTATTTCCTGGCGACCTTGAGGATCAAGCATGGCTGTAGGTTCGTCCAAAACTATACATTTGGGCTCTAAACCTAAAATGCCAGCGATAGCCACTCTTTGTTTTTGTCCACCGGATAACAGATGTGGTGCATGTTTAGCATAATCACTCATGCCGACTGCAGCTAAAGCTTTATCAACACGAGGACGAATTTCAGCACTAGGAACACCAATATTCTCCATACCAAAAGCAACGTCTTCTTCAACTATTGCGGCAACAATCTGATTGTCCGGATTTTGGAAGACCATGCCTACACTTTGGCGGATATCCCAAGTCCTGTCCTCATCCATAGTATCCATATCGTTTACTGTAACCTTGCCTTCAGTTGGAACTAAAAGGCCGTTAAGGTGTCTTGCTAAAGTAGATTTACCACTGCCATTAGCACCGATAACAGCAACAAATTCCCCCTCCGCAATGGACAGACTAACACCGTCTAAAGCTTTAACTTCATTACCATCTATATCTTTGTAATAATGCTTTAAATTTTCAATCTTAATCAATGCTTTATCTCCAATATCTAGTTAATTCCTAGAAATACATCATATATTATATATGTAAGCTTAGAAGTAGTCAACCTTTTTTTAGAACAGGTTTACTAACTGAAAAGGCCTTTATTTTCTAAAAACAAATTATTTAAAACAACAAAAAAAGCTCACCACATCACTGTAGTGAGCTTAAATTTCGTTGGTAGCGCTAACGAGAATCGAACTCGTGATTTCGCCTTGAGAGGGCGACGTCTTAGCCGCTTGACCATAGCGCCATTTGGCTCCGAGACTAGGACTCGAACCCAGACCGAATGATCCAGAGTCACTTGTGCTACCATTACACCATCTCGGAGTAATACTGTTTTACAACATAAGTTATTATAACAGATAAGTTTATATTTGGCAAGTATTTTTTATCAAATCAACTTTCCTGCTTAATATTTAATTTAGGTGCATCCTTACTAAATTTGTCCTGAGTTAAAGTACAATAAACAAAGCCCGCCAAACCAACTAAGAAGAAAAATACACTCATTGCTTGTCCAGAGGTTAAACCGAAAGCCCAGGGTTCAGCATAATCGCCACGCAGCATTTCTAGGAAGAAACGCAAAATGGAATACAGCATGGGATACACACAGAATACCTGGCCTTTTTTATGGTCTGTTGTACGCATCAGTAACAACAAAACGAAAATAATAATGTCACCCTGGCATTCCCAAACCTCTGCAGGCCACAAAGGTTGTGTGCCATAGGTTTTAAAGGCTAAAGTTCCTTCTGGATATAACAAACCAAAGTTGCCTCCTGTAGGAGAACCAAAAGCATCACCATTTAACAGGTTCGCAATACGACCTATAGCTTGTCCCATAATATAAGCTGGACAGGTTATATCGGCAAAAGCAAGAATATCGATTTTATTAATTTTGCAATACCAGGCACCAGCAATAATTCCTGCTAGCATACCACCTTGAACTGCCATACCACCTTGCCACACAAAAGGTATTTCCAGCAAATGATCACTATAATAATCCCAATCGAAGAAAAATACATCCCATAGGCGTCCACCAATTAAGCCTGCAAAGCCACCATAGATACCAATGTCTAAAACATGCTCATGCCAACGACCATCCTGTTTAGCTAAAAAATAAGCCGTTCCTGTTGCTAAAAATATAGCCATACAAAGAGTTAGGCCATACATACGAATAGGGAAATCGCCTATATAAAATAAATATTGATGCATAATTGCCTCCAGCTATCGAAATCGAGAAATTGTTATTAGGATATTATTGTAACATATTTTAAGACAATATTACAGTATTCGCTGTAATATTTTTTACATTTTTTCTAAAAAAAGCTTGACAAATACTATTACACCTGCTAAAATATCATTGTTGCTTGTGAGAGCGACCTAATGACTCCATAGCTCAGCTGGATAGAGCGTTTGACTACGAATCAAAAGGTCGCAGGTTCGAATCCTGCTGGGGCCACCATGAAAACTG
>JAKSOK010000128.1 GCA_024405615.1 Phascolarctobacterium sp. | reverse complement strand
CCGCCCAGTGCGCCAATACCAGCTTGAATTAAACCCATAATAAAAGCCTCCTTGTACAAAAAATTAGCTATATGCTTAATTATCGAAATAAATCCTGATGGAAGAAAAATCCCCTCCACCAAATATTAGTATAACAAAAAAATATGTTTTTTTAAAGTCTTTTTTCTATGCATAATAATTACATATAAAAATTAGGCAGCGACCATAGCATCTAAAAATAACTTAATATTATCTTCTTTTATCCTTATAAAATGCTCTTCTCTGCTTAATGTTTTTGTAGAACAATCATGCTATGCTTTTACTGTAGCTTTCCTAAATAAGCTCAAGACTATTATTTAATTTTGAAAGGCGAATAAAATGCTAACTACAAACAAAATCAGAAACTATCTCCTAACCACAAATAACGAAGAAAACCTATCGTTAAGAAAGCACCTATACACTTTAGCAACTCAGTTAGATGCCAATATTATTTTAGCCAACAAATATGGAGGGATTGTCTATGATATTAACTATCAATCTGTTTATAATATACCAGACAAATTATGTGAATCTATCCCTATTTTTTGCAAAGGAGAAATGTGGGGAATGTTAGTAGTAATAAAGAAAAGCTTTACACCTTTAGAACGCATTTTACTTGAGATGGAGGTATGCTTAATAAGCATATATTTACATTAAAAACTTCTTGCCAAGACAGTCTGTTAGTGCTATCATTAATATATATAAGTATGTATATACTAATATAATTCTAATGTACTCCACCCCCAGGATGTTACTGAGGTGTGATGAAGAAAGGATGTTACTAATGGCTGTATCTTTAGTAAAAGAATTTTTAAACGTTGTAAAATTAAGCGAAAGCAAAATTGAAGGCAAAGGCGAGTTAGTACTCGACAGCATTCTGTCCCACTTTGGTTATGATGACTGCGACTTGAAAGAAGGCGTAGAAAGATTATATACAATGGGCAAAATTAAACACACCTTCAGAAGCACTTTGAACGAAGGTAAAGATATGCCCGCTATTTTAGACTGGTTCAAAGCAAACCTCGGTATTTCTGATGAAGAAATCTCTGCAGAAACTGCTAAAATTGCTGCTTACGGCGCTTCCATGATGGAAATGGCTAAAAAATCCTTAGCTGCTGGCCATAATGTTTCCGGCAAAAAATATGTTGATTTAGCTGCTGATGCTGGCAATGCCGAAGCTCAAGCTCTGTTGGCTGATATGGCTTATGCAAAGTCTATGATGGAGATGGCTGAAAAATCCTTAGCTGCTGGTCATAAGGTTTCCGGTAAAAAATATGTTGAATTAGCTGCTGCTAAAGGCTGCCCCTGTGCTAAGGCTAAATTAGCTGATATCGTTTATGCTGAAAGCATGATGGAAATGGCTGAAAAATCCTTAGCTGCTGGTCATAAGGTTTCCGGTAAAAAATACTTAGAATTGGCTGCTGCTAAAGGCTGCCCCTGTGCTAAAGCTAAATTAGCTGATATGGCTTATGCAAAAGCTATGATGGAAATGGCCGAAAAATTCTTAGGCATGGGTCACAAAATCTGTGGCAAAAAATATGTTGAATTAGCTGCTGCTAAAGGTTGCCCCTGCGCTAAAGCTAAATTAGCTACTCTGTAATAAAAAACTTAGGCTGACATTAAAAATGTCAGCCTTTTTTGTGTATAAAAAAGCTGAACTATTAAGTTCAGCTTTTCTTTATTTACAATATTATTTTTGTTCAGCTAATATCTTTTCTACAACCTTAACTGCTTCATATACCATTGCATCACAATGAGGTTTCTTTTCTTTGCCAGCTTGAGCATTAATGCGCAGTAAATCTACACAATCGGTGCAACCTTCATGATTATCCTTGAAAGCTTGGAAATAATTGCGGATAACTGCAGGATCTTCAACTCCCAGCATACCTAAAACCATCAGGCCACCAGTAATAGCGCCACAAGTGCCAGCGACCTTCATACCAGCGCCAAAGTTTGCTGCAACCTTGTAGGCTTGTTCTTCATCTAAGCCGCACTCTTTAGCAAAAGGTACGAAAACGGATTGTGCACAGTTATAATGGCGTTCAGTAATAGCGCGCAGTTCTTCTGCTCTCTTTAAATGTTCACTCATTATTTTCCCTCCTAAAATCAAAGCAAATACATTGCTTATGACATTTTATCATAAAGAAATCATTTTGTCATATAAAATTTATCAGTTATTTTTCTCCAAAACTAGTGGTTTTTTATCAATGATATTTTCTTCCGTAATTAACAGTTTACCACCACCGCTCTTACGAGCTTCTTCAGGAATAGAATACATAGTATCTAGCAACAAATGTTCCATGATAGAACGTAAGCCACGTGCACCAGTTTTACTAGTAATTGCCTGATTAGCTATAGCCTTTAAAGCGTCTTCAGTAAAACTCAGTTCAACCTTATCGTACTTCAGCATTTCCTGATATTGTTTTACCAAAGCGTTTTTAGGTTCGGTCAAAATCTTAACCAACTCTTCTTCAGTAAGCTCTTTCATAGGACAAATAACTGGAAGTCTACCAATGAATTCAGGAATCAAGCCAAATTTACGGAAATCGTCAGCAATAGCTTGGTCAATAACCTCGTTATAGCCAACACTGCTTTGCAATTGTTCTTCTTGACCGTCTAAATTCAAGCCAACAGAAGAAATAGCTTTGTAATGTAAACGTTTCTTGATAATTTGATCAATACCAGGGAATGCGCCACCAACTACGAAAAGAATTTTACTAGTATCTACAGGCACCGTATCAGCGTAAGGATGACGACGTTGACCACTAAGCTGTACATCCACTATACCGCCCTCAATAAGCTTCAGCAAGCCTTGTTGCACGCCTTCACCACTAACATCACGGGTAATAGAATTGTTTTCTTGGGACTTATTAGCTTTTTTATCAATTTCATCAATGAAAACAATACCACGCTCAGCTTTTTTTACATCGCCGTTAGCACTAAACAATAGTTTTTGCAAAACAGTTTCTACATCGGAGCCAACATAGCCAGACTCAGTTAAGGTGGTAGCATCAGCAATTGCATAAGGAACTTTAAACAAACGTGCTAAGTTCTTAATAATATGAGTCTTACCGCAACCAGAAGGACCTACCATGAGAACATTAGATTTTTCTATTTCTACATCACCGCTTTGAATCTTATCATAATGATTCAACATTTTCATATGGTTATAAACGGCAACAGAGAGGATTCTTTTTGCATAATCCTGCCCTACTACGTATTGATCCAGAAAACGACGAATTTCTGTGGGCGTCATTTCTTCTGCGTTTAAATCTGCGGCATTCTTATCAGTTGTAGCAGTAGCAACCTTTTCTTCTTTGGTCCCTAGAGCATCATTAACACAATCATAAGCAAGCTTAACGCATTCTTCGCAAATAGCCACGCCATGCCCCAAAGGAGAGGTCAGCAGAAAAGCATCATCCTCACTACGACCGCAAAAAGCGCATTTAATTTTAGAATTTGTCATATTTATACCTCGACTTTTTAATACGCTTTAGGTGGGCAATCAATAATTTTATCAATAAGACCCATTGCCAAAGCTTCCTCAGGTTCCAGATAATTATCGCGTTCACAAGCTTCTGCAATAGTTTCATAGCTTTGCCCAGAGTTAGCAGCCATAATTTTATACATCTTTTCACGCAGCTTTAGAATACGTTTAGCAACAATTTGAATTTCAGTAGCTTGACCTTGGGCACCTCCCAAAGGTTGGTGAATCATAACTGTAGAATTGGGCAAGCAGTAACGCATCCCTTTAGAGCCACTGCAAAGTAAAAAAGCTGCCATGGAAGCTGCCATACCAGTGCACACAGTAATAATAGGACATTTAACCTTGTTCATAACATCGTAAAGAGCTAAACCATCACTCACAGAACCACCAGGACTATTAATATACATGGTAATAGGTGCTTGAGCATCTTCGGACTCTAGAAATAACAATTGGGCAATAACAGACATTGCACTATCTGTATTAACCTCTTCTGCCAAAAGTATAATTCTATCCTTTAACAAACGAGAAGGCAAATCATAAACACGTTCTTTTCCAGTTTCATCTTTTTGAATAATTGTCGGCCACATATTTTTCACTCCTATCTATTAAAAATTCTGAATATGGGAATAGTATATCATATTTTCAAGATTTATGCTCCACTTTTTTCCATATATTTATATCCGGCAATTCCTCTCATAACAGCATAAAAAATAAAAAAGCTGCCGCAAATAAATGCAGCAGCTTTAGAATTAACAATTATTTGATTACGCCGATTTCTTTGTAGTATTTAGCAGCGCCCGGATGCAGAGGCAGATTAGCAATATCTTTTACAGCATCAGCAGGTTTCAAACCTTTCAGGTTCTTTTGAGCTTTACCCAATTCTTCGATGTGTTCCCAGAAGGATTTGGTCAGTTTATAAACGGTGTCTTCGGTCAGGTCATGACGGCAGAACATAACCATTTTAATTGCAGAAGTCTTAACGTCTTTATCTTGGTTAGGATAGGTTTTTGCAGGAATGGTATAACGAGCATACCAGGGATATTTAGCTTGCAGTGCAGAGAAGGTCTTGTCATCGATATCTACCAGAGTGCAGCCAGCGGTTAAAGCTTGAGAAACTGCAGCAGCAGGAGCACCGGACATAATCCAAGCACCGTCTAAGGTACCATTTTGCAGCATATCAGCAGCGGGACCAAAAGCGATTAATTCAGCTTTGATATCTTCGGGGAATTTCATGCCAACAGTAGTGAAGTGGTTTTGGCATTCGTTGTAAACGGAAGAACCAGCAGCTGCAACAGCAAAGTGTTTGCCTTTGATGTCAGCAATAGATTTGATACCAGATTTTTTGGTTACAACAACTTGGTTGGGGTTCATGTACAAACCACCAATAACCTTCAGATCTTTGTAAGCATGGCCTTTGAAGCTAGCTTGACCATTCAGGCATTCCAGAACGTTAGAGCTGATAGCGATAGAAACTTGAGCTTCGTTGTTGGAAACCATGTTCAGGTTAGCGATACCACCAGCAGATGCTTGGCTAGCAGCTTGGATGCCAGGAACGTTTTTGGTCCAGTTGTTGGTGATAGCAGCACCTACAGCGTACAGAGCGCCGGAAGCACCAGCAGTCGGGAAGTTAATTTTTACAGTTTGAGCAGCAGCAGGCTTCT
>JAKSOK010000127.1 GCA_024405615.1 Phascolarctobacterium sp. | reverse complement strand
TTCGTCAACGTGGTACCAAATTCCATCCCGGTGCTAATGTAGGCATGGGCAAGGATTACACCATTTTCGCAACCATCAACGGCATGGTTAAATTTGAACGTAAAGGTCGCGACAAACGTCAAATCAGTGTATATCCTGTTGAAGAAGCAGCTATGTAATTCAACTAACAAACCCCACATCAGAAGGTGTGGGGTTTTTAATTTGGTTTACAAAGTTAATCTATGTATGCTAAAATTATATTAGTTTAAAATTTCTAGTACGGAACACAGTTTTTGCATAGAAATCTTGGAATATATGGACAGTTATGGGCGGTGAGAAATTTGAGTAAGCAATTATATACTTATTTGTTAGGGGCGTTTTTTATTGCGGCTAATGTAACTGGTTATGCTGATGCACCTCAAACTAATGTGGCTGTAAGTAAAGCTACTGTAGCAAGTGTACAAGTTAAACCGCAATTTGCGACGCTGCTCATGAAAGGTCCCAACCTTAATAGGGAGTATGGAATAGGTGTTGCTGCTCCTTTCTGCGGAATAGCAAAAGATACCCTTGTTATGGCAGGTGGCTATAATTATCCTGCAAATACCATAGGTCAAAATACCACTAAAAGATTTTATAAGGATATTTATGGCGCTATTCTTCAACCTAGCAAGAAAAAATTAACTTGGAAAAAAATAGCTGAGTTACCAGAAGCTTTAGCTTCAGGTTCAACTGTTGCATCCAAAGATGCTTTGTATTTTATTGGTGGTTCAGATGCCAAAGGCGATAAAGCAACCTGTGTTGAATTAAAATTTGAAAATAACGCTTGGAAGTGCGATACGATAAGTTGGCTTCCTATTTTGATAAGTAATCACGGTAGTGTCTGCATTGGCGATTATATTTATGTAGTAGGTGGTTTGCAAAATGGGAAAGCATCTGCAGATATGTATCGCATGAATCTAAAAGGTGACCGTAAGAAATGGGAGAAGCTTCCAGCTGTTCCTGAAGATTGTCGTATTCAACCTATAGTGACAGCACAGAAGGATGCTAGCGGTAAAGAGCAACTTTATATTTGGTCTGGCTTTAATGGTTGGGGCAAAGAAGCCGGTCTCATTTGCGGTGGTTATAAATATAATCCAGAAACAAGAAAGTGGACTGGTTTAGGTGCTCCACTTAAGAACGAAAAACGTGTGTATCTTGGCGGTGGTGGAGCAGTAGCTATAGATGATGACAAGATTATTGCTGTAGGTGGCTTTAATTATGGGGTGCTTTTAAATAGTCTTCGCTCTAATCCTGCTGATTTTAATAGTCATCCTGTAGAATGGTATAAGCACAATAAAGAAGTATATTGCTTTAATACCAAAACTAATAAATGGTCTGCTCTAGGTGAGGGAATTAGTTTGGGAACTGTTCATGCAGGGCTTGTTGTCAGCGATAATGCTGTTTATAACATAAGTGGAGAGATTAAACCAGGAACTAATACCAATGTAGTTACACGGTTAAATTTCTAAAAATAAAAGCAGTCTAATATCAATCTGATGATTGACAATAGACTGCTTTGTTTTATTTAGGTAATCTTTGAGCTAAAATTTGCTTAACTTGTTCGTTGACGCGTTTTACACCTTCTAAAGCTACGGATTTGTTACCAATTTTACCCATCATGACAGTGGTTTTACCTTGTTCAGTAATTTCTCCGTTATAGAGAGTGCGATTATTCTTCATGTCAATGATTTTGAATGGTGCAGTTATTATGGCAGATTTGCCTTTGCTAAATACAGTTGCTTTGGATTTTGTGGTAATGGGCTCTATTTCAAGATAAACAAGATAATCTAGTTTTTCATCATAAAGCGCATCTATAATATCTGCTCTTTCTGCTGTTGATAAGTCTTGTAAGCCATAATCAATTAGTTTATCAATGAAAACTAAGCCATCAATATATTGGTAGGTGTCGGTATTAATACATTCGTGGAGATTTTCCAAAACAAACTTATCAATGCGTTTGTTGTAGGTTGTTTGAGCATCGTTGACATAAATAACACCTACTCGTGGTAATTGAGAAATACGTTCTTGTTCTATTTTAGCATTACTAGAAGCTTGTTGGCGTTGGGTAAAGCTTTGATAATCTGCTTTTTCGCTAGCAAAACTAATACTGCAGGCTAACATAGTAATTAGGGAACATAATAAAACAAATAACTTTTTCATGGTGCACATCCTTTTTAGAGAGAAATTAGTTAATGCTTAAAGTTTTTCTTAGTAATTTGAGATGCTATAATTATAACTCATTTTCTGTTCTGGTGGTTAATTTGTTCTCGAAATATACACTGGTGCTGGGGAATGCACAACTTAGACCTTCTTCCTCGAGAATATCCAAAAGTCCAAGATTTATATCATTGTTTAAACTGCGGAAAGATGTAGGATCAGGATTATTAGCATAGCAAAGGATACGAACATCTAAGCTGCTGTCATTGAAATTGCTAAAGTTAACTTCGACAGTTTCGCTAATTATATAATCCTTGCTCTTTAAGAAATCTTTAATTTTTGATGTTAGCTTTTCTAATTGTACGCGTTTAGTGTTGTAGGTAAGGTTTAGGTAAAAGTCTATACGGCGCTTTTGACGCTTATTATAGTTGATGATAGGTGTGTTGCTTAATAAAGAGTTTGGAATGTAAACTAGCTCCTGCGGAAAGGTGCGCACACAGGTGCTACGGAAACTTACTTTTTCTACTATGCCCTCGATACCATTTGCAGAAATCCAATCACCAACCACAAAGGGCTTGTCAATAATAATTACAAAGCTGCCAAAAACATTAGCTAAGGCATCCTTTGCTGCAAAGGCTACAGCTACAGAAGCTATACTCAAAGAAGCAATAAAGCCAGTAATATCATAGTTCCATTCTTTGGCAATAGCAACAAAGCCTACAATAATGATAAAGATATGAGCCATAGTAGAAAGAATTCCTGCTACTGTCGGCTCAGCATGTATTCCTAAACGATCTAAAAGCTTAATCATTAGAGAATGGGTAGTATAGGTAACATTATAAATTCCCCAGAAGAAGGAGAAAATAATAAAGCTACGTAAAAGCTTTTCAATAAAAACTATATGAGACTGGGAACTGAAGGGTGCCTGTGTGAAGAAAGTGTAAAGACCAAGTATGAATAGCATGAAACCTATAGGTCGTTCAAAGGCTTTTAAAGCATCTTCAAAGATAGGGAGATTAACCTTATCGCTAATACAATGTAAAACTTTTAATGCTATTTTTAAATATACGCAACGAATTATTAAACATAATAGTAATCCGCCAATTGCAGGATACCAAGGGAGAAGTAGGTTGTTTAGCTGTTCCATGGGAACCTCCTATAAAATATATACAATATTATTTTATCATTTTTTTATGTTTAATACAATAAAACTCGCAGGCAGTAGCTAAATTAACTATTGTAAGAATAGCCTATCTATAGTATAATATGGCAAATCTTTATTTGATTGTCTACATTATATATTGCAGATTTGTTATTTGTGTGTCGAAAATAAAGGAGAATAACTTGGAGCATATTGTTTATTGTGTCATAGCAGTTTTGGCTGGTTTGATAGGTGTGAGTCTAACGGTTTTCGATTTGCCTGGTAACACCATGATGTTAATAGCAACCTTTGCTTTCGCTTTTTTTACTGATAGACAAGTAGAAATCCCTTATTTGCTTTTTGTTTTACTGGTTTATCTTTTAGGCGAAATTTGGGAGGCAGGAATGTCTCTCTTTGGTATAAAAAAAGAAAAGGTTTCCTGGGGAGCGGTGTTCTTCATTGGCATAGGTGGTTTTATCGGTACGGTTATTGGTACAGGAGTATTTCCTCTTTTAGGATCTTTTATAGGCGGTTGTATAGGTGCCTATTTAGCAGCCTTTACTTATACCTATCTAAATTGCGGTAGTAGGGAAAATGCATTTTATATTGCTTGGCAAGCTGCTAAGGTGCGTTTTTTAGCCATGTTAGGCAAAATTACAGCAGCATTTGTTTTGGCTGTTTCCTTAGTATATATGGTTATTTCTAAATAATAAGAGGATGCCTGAAGGCATCCTTTTTGCTTAATTTATAATACTGGAATGATACTACAGCAAGGGAGAAATGTTAACTTGTAATTTTAGAGGCTAGGATTTATAATAGGAATAGTTTTGAGGAGGTCATTATGGATGTTTTAACTTCTGCAGCAGTTTTGCCTGGCTTGTTTCTTGTATGGTATGTTTATGAGCAGGATAAAATAGAAAAGGAACCAAGAGATTTATTGCTAAAATTATTTTTCTTTGGTGCTTTAACTGTGTTTATAGCCATGGTAGTGGAGAGCGGACTCGTTTCTGGACTTGCTTTGCTGGTTAATAAAAAAAGCTTGTTGTTTGCGCTAATAGAGAATTTCCTTTGTGTTGCTCTTGTAGAGGAGTTTGTAAAATTTAATGTTTTAAAGAAAACCTGGAATCACCCTGCCTTTGATTATCGCTTTGATGGTATTGTATATGCTGTGGTTGTAGGCATGGGCTTTGCTGTTCTTGAAAATATCTTCTATGTTTATGAGCATGGCATGAGTGTTGCTATAATGAGAGCGTTTACCTCTTTGCCGGGACATTGTGTGTTTGCTATATATATGGGGTATTATTATGGTGAAGCAAAACTTTGTGCTACCCAAAAAGGTGGCAGAGGTGTTGAAGCTAATCTGAAGCAAGCTCTTTGGATACCGACATTATTGCATGGCTTTTATGATTTCTGCTTAAGTGCTGGTGATGCAATGCTGATCATGATACTTATAGTGTTTGTCGTAGCTTTGGATATAAGAGCGTACAACACGCTTAAAGCATCTTCTGCCAGAGATGTACATTTATAGTTTTTGTTCTAAATAAAAGCGTCCTGTAAAAGACTATTGTGTTCTTGAACAGGACGTTATTTATTTCTGATGTAATTTTCAAAAAAAAGGTGCATTTTTTTTGATATTGTAGTAAAATGATATGCAAGTATTTAAAATCTATGTAGTATGGTTAGAAAGGATAGGGAGATTTAAATGACTTTGGAGAAAAATGCTCAAGCGGACCTAGATAAAAAGGCCCAGGAGCTGTTAGAGGAGAAGGACGCAGATGCTCGTATGCGTACCTATAAAGGTCCTCTAGCAAAAATTATAGTAGTATTGTTATGCGTTTGGGCAGCATTTCA
>JAKSOK010000126.1 GCA_024405615.1 Phascolarctobacterium sp. | reverse complement strand
TTCAGATTGATGTTCAGTTTTCAAGGTTCGTGCTATCGCAGTGCGACAGCTTCTAAATAATATCATATGAATAAAGCTTTGTCAATATATTTTTGTAGAATTCCTCAAAAATTTATTAACAAAGCTTTAAAATTATTTTTGTTCTAGCAAGAAAATATCACTATTTTCTTTTACTACTGTTAAATTATATTTTGCAGAATTTGTTTTCTGTAACCTTCTATACTCTAACCCACGCACCATGATATATTTCCTAGACCCATCTCTTAAGGCTTCGGCAAATGCGCCTGTTTGAGGAAGCATCTCTTTGCCATGTCTATGAGCATAATACATCATACCCGGACGAAGGAATTTATCTACGTATAAAGGTACATCCTGCTCAGCATTTTCCATATAATATGCAGCCATTTCCTTCATGCTAAATCTAGGTGCAACTTCTGGTAAAAGAAAACCAAACGCTACTATCATAATTACAATACCCATTATAGCATGGAGCCCTGCTGCTAATTGCACATCTTTAAACATTATCAAGAAAACTGCAATGCCTACTCCAATAATAATAGTTATCGCACCAAGTACCATTCCACCTAATTCAAGTTCTGGTAATTGCTGCCCTCCTATTATAAAACCTACACCTATTAAAATAAACATTGCCAAAGCACTTATTGCCCAACCAGTATAGGTAGTATTATGTCTTTGTTTAGTAATCATATGAGAAATGCTCCATCCTATAACGATTGCTAAAGGAGGATACATAGGTAATATATAAGATACAAGCTTGGTTTGACAAATTGTAAAAAATAAGAAAACAAATCCTAACCAAATATGCATAAAAATCAAATTACGCATATCATCAATTCGACTGTCTGATAAGGCAGCATATACAGCTTGTGGCAATAAGGATATCCAAGGGAATAAGCCTACAATTAATACTGGGAAATAATACCATATGGTTACCCTACTTGCATGTTCCGGCGTAGTAAATCTGGTTACATTGTGGAATCCTAAAAAAGTATTTATAAATTCCATACCATGAACTGTGTACATAGCATAATACCATGGTCCAGCAATTAAGAAATACAATAACATACCGCGAATGACATGCATCTCCAAAATCTTATATATTTGTCCCATAAATAATAGGTATAAAAAGATAATTGTGCCTGGAAAAACTATGCCAATGGGTCCTTTGGTCAATGTAGCAAAAGCCATGAATACATACATCAACCAGTACTTCTTATGCAAAAAGCTTAGAATTGAAGCTGTCATAAAAAATAACAATGTACTATCTGTTACAGCCGCTTTACCTAAATAAAAGAATTCAACAGAGGTAGTTAAAATAATACTAGACCAAAAGCCTGCCCTCTCATTGAACAGCTTAGTAACAGAAAAATACATCATCATACTTGTTGCAAAAGCCATTAACCCAGCAGGAAAACGAGCAGCAAACTCATTGTCTCCAAATATGGTTTGTGCCAATGCTACTAACCAATAATACATAGGTGGTTTATCATACCAGTAATTTCCAAAAATACGTGGAGATAGCAAATCTCCTTCCAGCAGCATTTCACGTGCTGTTTCGGCATAAACAGGTTCATCCGGATCCAATAAGGGAACCCCACCTATACCAAAAAATATCGTTAAAATAGCAACAACAGCTATTATCATAATACTTCTTTCTTCAAATTGCTTATCCATAAAGTCTATCCTCTACATCAATCATATTGAATAAATAAGAAGCCGAACATTCAGCTTCTTATTTAAAAACTATGCATCTTTATCTTCCTTATCTTCTTTTGCTTCAATTGTTGCCATGTTCATAACATCGGAACCAAAGGCTCTAATAGTAACAAAACCACCTAATAAGAACGGCAAATATTCTGCAGTAAAACGCCATAAAACAGCCATAATGCCAGCTAAACCATTGGGTAATAGATTCTTAAACAGCATTACGAAGCCAGCTTCAGCAATACCACTGCCACCAGGTGTTGGAGAAAAATACAGAACCAAGTTAATTAGAACCATACGTCCCATAACCTGAGTCAAATTGTAATCAATATTCATGCCTGTAAAATATGCAGGAACAGTTGCATAGATACACAAAAGGCTGATACCGGACTCAATAAAAGCACGTAAAACCATCATTGGATGTTTTCCCATGATGACAAAAGCATTTTTAAATTCCTGATACCAGATAAAACATTTTTGTCTAGTTCTATATGCTAATTTTCTAGTTAAGAAATCCAGCCATTTCTCAGGGTACTCAGTACGCATTAAGAAAAACGCAATGATAGGAAGACTAACAAAGCCTACAGAAACTGTTGCTAAAACGCTGGTAGGAATCCAAGTATTAATGTCTTTATCAGTAAAGAAAACCACTGGCACTAATAAAATCAGGAAATTAATAGACATTATAGTGCGAACCAGAACTACTACCGTAGCCTTTGCTACAGGCACCCCGGCCTTCTTCATGAACATAACTTGTGCAATAGCACCACCACTAGCACCTGGAGTTACTAAAGCTAGAAAATAATTACTTAAAACCACGTTAACGATTTGCTTAAGGGTAAGCTCTTCATCAGTAACCTTAGCTAAAGTAATTAGACGAAGACCATCAAATAGTAAACCTACTCCTAAGATGCCTAAAGCCATAAGAATAGACATAGGTTGGAACATGGTTAGGTAATCTAATGTCCTTATATCAAATGTAAAATAAATTACAGCAGCAGAAATAGCTAACACTAGAGCGAACAGTGCCGCTAAACGCCACAACAATTTTTTATTCATCAAAGTTCTCCAAAATTAATCAGCTTAATTTTATATTCTTCTAACAGTCTATGATTATTTTTTGAAAGATAGGAGCCCAACTCCTGCTCCCAATGATAATTCCAAGAAAAAACATTTCCCAAAATCTTATTAGAAAGTCCAGGATGAGTCATGATTTCACTTGTTCCTTCTGGCAGAGCCTTAAGAATGTTTGCAATTAACTGCTCGTTCAAATTACCACCTGCTAGCATGCCAAAAAAGCAATCAGGATATTTATAGCTATTATCTAATTTAGCAGCTAAAATCTGTGCACAAAAGCTTAAGCCTGCTCTTCCAACAAAACGGCCTATACCCGTAGTAAAGCCACCATTAAAAGTATATGGCTCTTGAGGAACACGCAACTTTTTTATGCCATATTCTTCGCAGAGTTTAATCACAATATTATTAACACCAGGAAGAACATGAGTATGCTGGTGACTATCAATATGAGTTATTTTTAAGCCAGTTCCCAAAGCTTTTTCTATTTGATTACGTAGTTCCAGCTCAAGCTCATACTTTTTTACGCCACCAGTGTAATATCTTTTCGAAAACTCTATATAATTATCTAAGAAAAGTCCCTTGGAATTAACGAGTGAACTAACTTTATCAGTGGAAGTACAAGTACTAACACCACCAACTAGAGTAAGATGAATACCTATTCCAAGTTTTGGACACTCTTTAGCAAGGTTTACAGCCTCTTCAAAGGCTGGTGCGCTTGGCATCAAGGACGTACTAGTAATAAAGCCTTCTTTATGACCCTTTACGATTCCTTTGTTTATTTCTGTATGTAAACCAAAATCATCAGCATTTACTATTAAACGTTTCATATAGCAAACTGCTACTCCCTTGCTTATCATTATATAGATAAATTATAAAATTATACGTAATCTATTATATTATAGCACAAAAGCACGTAAATGGTCAAACATCTAACCACTTACGTGCTTTAAATTATAAATATAACGTATATTTACTTTTGATAGTTACTGAATTCTTTTAAAATTAGCAAAATGTAACTTAACAAAGTTTCCTAAAGCATCTTTTCCATACTTATCTGCTATATTTTGAGCAAATTCTGTTGCCAAAGCACTTCCACCTTTTGGCAACTCCCCCACACCCAGTTGCTGTGCTAACTCATCCATTGTGTGAAGAAATTGAGCTCTCGCCAAAATAGAAGCGGCTGCAACTGCCAAATTACTTTCAGCTTTAGTTTGTTGTTTAAACACAACTTTAGGAAATGCCTGCTGAAGTGGAGTCATAACTATATCCGACTTAGTGAACTGGTCCACCAATGCATATTCGCAGCTGAGCTTTCTGTCCACTAATTGCTGTAAAACCTTTTTTAAAGCATTTATATGACCACTAGCTAATAGCTGATTTAGTTTACCACCCTGAGCTACAACCTCAGCATAGCGCTGATTATAAAAACGAGGCTTAAGCTGTAGAACGCTATAAGCTATCGCTTTTTCCTTTATAACAGGTTCAAGCTCAAGTATTTTCTTATCCGTCAAGAGCTTACAATCCTTAACTCCAGCCAGCTTTAATTCCATTGCTGTCTTACCATTCAAAGCAACAGCACCCAGCACCAAAGGTCCAAAAAAGTCGCCTTTACCAGACTCATCACTTCCAGCCCAAATACCGTCTGTAAAATCAGCTTCAAGATTACCATCATCATTTAGCTGCAGGACAACGTGCTCATCTATGCCATTACCCTGTTTACGAGCATCAGAAGTTCTTTGTGCACTCTCCATAGCACAAACAAAGTTTTCCAGCTCTTTGCGTAACTTATTCTCTCCCTGCCAAACAAGTCGAATGCCTTTTTTACCATTATAGACATTAAGAGTAACCTTCTCATCCCCTCGTCTGTATTTAAAGGAATGACCATATTGAATTTCTTTCGAGCTTTCTAAATCAGCTAAATTACCAAGATTAAGTTGTAGATTTTCGAGATATTTGGAAAAATCCATCATAAACAATCCTCAGCAGCTTCTCTTGCTTCATTCATGATAGCTTTTAAGGACAGACCACTGTTTTTAGCAGCTTCAACACAGTCAGCATATTCAGGAGAAATTGTAACTACTTTACCATTGAACACGCCACATTTAACTTTAATTTCGCCTTCTGGTAAATTAACTGTAACAAAACTACGTTCCAGTTCATTACGCTCAATTTTATGATAGCGTACTCCCAAAGTAGTAGTTTCAGTAAAAATGATTTCTAATAAAGCACTTAATTTTGCCTCTTCACAAATCATGCAAAGTTTATAAGCAGGACGAGATTTTTTCATGACAATTGGTTCTGCCCAGGCATCCAAGGCACCATTAACAAGAAGTTTCTCAATAGTATAACCAAATGCTTCACCAGGCATATCGTCAATATT
>JAKSOK010000125.1 GCA_024405615.1 Phascolarctobacterium sp. | reverse complement strand
CAATCAGATACCAATTAAAAACCTTACACCGTCAATTCTGTTTATATACAAAAACCCAGACGGCACTAAAAAACAATTATATCGCTTTACTGGATCAGACTTTTCCTGGAGTTAACCAACTCTTTACCAGTCCGGTACGTGAAGACGGTAGTCAAAAATGGGTAGACTTCGCAGCCAAATTTTGGCATATAGACTGTGTAGCAGGTATTAGCGAGGAGGCTTTTACCGAAGAATACCAAGATTTCTGCAAAGAACACCATTACAACTACAGCGAAACTAAAGCTCATGAGATCTTTACACTCGCACAAGATTCAATCAGTCTCATTCCCAGTGACGAAACAACTCACTTCCTGTTACAACAAGCTTACGATTCTCTTCAGGGAAATATTAGAGCTACTGAAGCATTACGTGCTAAAATGTACGAAGTTGCTTCTATGCTTCCTGAATTCAAGGTCGTTATGGATATGGGAGGCGTTGGCAAATCCCTAGGTCCACAATTAATGGCAGAACTAGGTGATGTTACAAGATTTGCCTCCAGAGGTTCTATAGTAGCTTACGCAGGCGTAGATCCTGGAAAGAATGATTCTGGAGATGTTACTCACAAAAGCGGAAAATGCTCCAAATGCGGTTCTCCAGAGCTAAGGCGCACCTTGTTTGTCCTTATGGACGGTCTGATTAAACGCCAACCTGAAGATGATCCCGTATACCGATTTATGGACAAAAAACGAGCTGAAGGAAAGCCATATTATGTCTATATGACAGCTGGCGCAAACAAATTTTTACGCATATATTACGCTAGAGTTAAAGAGTTTATGGCTAAATATAATGCTGAAGAAGAGCTTGCTGAAACTTCAAATTAACATATAGCAACAAATAATTTCCTTTATCTTATAAGGCCAGTACCCTATCAGGTAGTGGTCTATTTGTGTTGGAACAAATTTGTTGTTGGGTGCCCTTAAGGCACCTTATCTGCTTTTAAGTATGAATTTTAAGCGTTGTCAAGGGCGGCCTAGCCGTTCATTTTACCCTTGATAATGATTAAAATTTATGCTACAGAATCTTTATTTTCTACTTGACTTTTTATTTGTAGGCTTTTTTATAAAATTTTCTCTCGTTCTATTTCTTCTGCCAATTCAGATTCTGCAACCGTTGTGAGGCATCAGCCGACCAAAAGATTGCTACCTTAGTGTAGTAGCTAAACTAGAAATCTGTAATTGTAACAGGCATAAGAAACAAATTAAAATTGCAAGACAATTTGCAAATAAACGACTTGTAAAACAATAAGAACTGTGATATACTGTGCTTAAGGCCTTAGTATAAATAGTTCTAGCATTTTTTGCGCAAGTGTGCTAGAATGTTAAGGAGAAGCGAATGTCAGATAATGTAGATAAGCAGATGCTAGATTGGCATAGTGGTTTTTATGCTGCAGCAAAATTTGAGTTTAGAAATGAGCCGTTTAGCTTTGAAAGAGAATATCCGCTGAACAAGATGCCAATTTGTATTGACGTTTTGATCAACAGTAAGCCAGGTTACGTTTCAGAAAATAATATTGCCCGTATTTTTCGTAGAGTTAATGTGATAGAGTATAAAAGTCCTAAGGATGAGCTGACTTATGTGCAGTTTTTCAAGACATTAAGTTACGCAAGTCTTTATATTGGCAATAATTTAGCTGTTGATGTTTTGCCCAAAGACGTTACAATGTCAATTTTCAGAGATACCTATCCAAAAGCTTTATTTGAATACCTCAGAGCAAATGCTTATGAGATTATACAATATAGACCTGGTATTTATTATGTCAAAGGCAATATTCCCTTTCCAACGCAGATAGTAGTTACTAGCAGGTTGGGGAATATGGAGCATTTGGCTTTAAAGATGTTGACGAAGAAGCTAAATGCTGATGAGGCTACGGCTTTTATAAATATGGCTAAAGAACTGCAAAATGAAGCAGATAAGGATAACGTGGATGCTGTTTTGCAGATTAGTGTAAATGTGAATAGTAAGATATACGCTGATATTCGAAAGGAGAATCCGAATATGTGTCCAGCATTAAGAGAATTAATGAAAGAAGATCTGATGGAAGAGCGTACTGCAGGTTTTAATGCATGCCGCAAGGAGATGGAAGCAGAGAATAAAGCATTACGTGAAGAGATTGCTCGTTTGAGAGCGGAAAATGCAGCTTTGAAAAAGGGTTAATGATTGCACCTATCGTAAGTGCTGTTGCAGAAGAATATGAAGGTAAGGTTAAGGTGTGCAAGGTTGTAAATATGTCTGTTGGGCTGCAGAGTAAGTCCAATATCTGCGGTTTGCTTGGTATTTAAGCATTTATAGCTGCTTTTGTGGATAGTTATAATACTTTGTTGGATAGAGGTGCATTTAGATGAGTATTGTTGGCAATATTATTTGGTTTGTTTTTGGTGGTATTTTTTCTGGTCTATGCTGGTACGTTGTAGGTTTGTTGTGGTGTCTTACTTTTATAGGCATCCCTGTGGGGTTACAATGCTTTAAGTTAGGTCGATTGAGTTTTTTCCCCTTTGGCAAGAATATAACTTTGAGCAATAAAACTAGCTCTATTTTGCTGAATATATTATGGCTGATTTTTGGTGGTATAGAATTAGCACTGGCACATGTATCTATTGGCTTAGGCTTTTGTGTAACTATAATTGGTATTCCCTTTGGCCTGCAGCATTTCAAGTTAGCAAAATTGGCGTTTCTGCCCTTTGGCGCGGAGATAAAGGATTAGTATGGTTTAATATAATGACGGGTTATGTAGCTGCTAACGGTATAGTAGCTACTATTTGCAAAGCAGAAGGCAAAAAATATTTTGTTACTGTTCACTGAGTAGCCCAATAGAAAAATCACTTTGACCGATTTGAAAATTAAGTCAAAGTGACATCATTCATGAAAATATTTTGAGATGCTAATAACATGTTATTCCCCTGAAGTCTATTAGTCATAAGAATACCCAAGCAATTACATAATGCTTCAGCACATTTCTGACTACGATGAGTAACCATTTGCATCTTCTTTCTCTTATAGGCTCTACATAATCGCTCACATCTGTTGTTAGTGCTTTCAACTTCGGGATGATTTATAAAATATAAAGTAGCGTCTTTATATTCATATAGTCTCTTTTGCAGATTATACCCATTTGGATACCATTTTGCATGAGGATGTTCATCATATTCTTTCCGTGCTAAATATAAAATCTGCGAGTATCTTTGAGAAAAATCTTCTTTTTTATCGTCAGGTAAATTTCCTCCGCACTCCTTAAAAGTATGTATAATTTCCTGTAACAAAGCATGCATTTTGTTATGCCATGTCAATTCCGGCTCGTTAACAACAGCATCTTTCAAATAGCGTAAAATATGTGCAAGACATTCCTGGTGTGAACCACCATATGAGTAAAACGTTTTATCGTGGTCATGTACAAGGGTTCCCAAACTGTTCTTTACTGGAGTATCTTTTATTCCTTCATGCCCTTTATGGTCTTTGAAAAAATATAAAGTTTCTTCAGGGGTTGCACATACTATTACTGCTTTGCCAATGCCATTAACTCTGCCTACAGTTGCATCTGTATAGAGAACAGGAGCTTTTTCCAATTTTGAAAAGATTTTGTTACGTTCTTCTTCAGATTTAGCAGAAAACTCTTTTGTAAGTTGACTAATGAATCCTTTAGACATAGTAATTTGTCCTTGCGTCAGTTCTGAAATAAAGTCTTTGACCTTATCTATAGATACATTGCAATAGTTGTTAAGCACAAAAGCTACAGATTTGGTGTTTGCTCCATAGTTAACTTCATTTTTTATGCCTGTAGGGAATGGCGCATGGTATCTTTTTCTGGTTGTTTTTGACCTATATTCATCAGCTACATAAGAAGTGGTTTTTACGCTGATTTCTATGTCTACCATTTTACGGATATACTGTTTTCCTGTACGATAAAAATCAGTATTATTTTTTATATCATCCGGTGCTTCGATAAAAATAATGTTATCGGTTTCAAAATTCTTGCGTTTATGACCTTTATGACCAACTTGTGCGCCAGGTTTATTATTGGTTTTTTCACGGTTGTTAGTAATTATTTTATGTACAGGTTTATCTGAAGAAGGTTTACTAGAGGTTTCAAAATCACGATTTATTTGAGCTCGTAACTTTGAAACCTCATTTTTCAGGTTATTGTTTTCTTCCTTGGTGGCTTGTAAATCATACTCTAGATTCTTTTTCTCTTCTTCTAGATTTCCAATCATAATCACTAGATTATCTATTTCTCCAGATAATCTCTGAATTTTTATCTGGTAGGCTTTAAATTGTTTGTTTAATTTCTCTATTTGAGAGTTTAGCTCACGGATTTTCTTTTCTTGAGCTGCTTTTTCTTCGTCAGTATAGGTACCAGCTTTAAGCCTGTTCAGATCTCTAGTTGCTATCCTATATTCTTCTTTTAATTTTTTATAAGCTTGCTCAAGTGTCATTATGAAAAATCCTTTATTTCTTTAATATCTGATTAACTAAATCTTTCAATTCCGTTAGTTCTTGTTTTAATTCTTTAATTTCAGAACGTAATTCCTGAATTTGTTCTTCAGCTGACTTAGGAGAATTTTCTTCAGCAATATTGGGGCTTCTTTTTTTGCATCTTCCGTCAGTAGGGACTATTTCTTTAGTCTCAGGGTCTACACGACCAATTAATCTGCGTTTACAGCGAGATTGTTTCTTTTCTTTGTCCCAGGTATAAGTAGATTCGTAAGCGTAAGTAATGCCGGATCTTTTGTCCAACTGATAAATAATAGCCATTTTAGGCACCTCCAATCGTTATGTATATTATAACACATAACGATTGAAAAGTCAAGAAAAAAGTGTAAAAACACGATAATTTACACGTTTTTACACTTAGTTATGAAACCAAAATAAGTTATGAGTAGTTATGTTTTTCTTGCTTTGGGCTACTCAGTGAACAGTAACGGTCGAAAATAATATTATCTTTTGTTTGAATATTTACTTACAGGTCTGTTAATGTTATAATGTATAAGTGGGAATTTTTTTATAAGGGGAAGGGTTTATGCTACATATTAATAATGAAAAAGTAAGAGCAAAGCTCCTTAAAGGAAATTTTGGTTTAGAAAAGGAAGCACTAAGAGTAACTCCCTTAGGCTTGTTTGCTCAAACCAAGCATCCATTCCAGGGGAATCATAATATTGTCTATGATTATTGCGAAAATCAGACAGAAATCAATACACCTGTCTTTAAAACTGAGGAAGA
>JAKSOK010000124.1 GCA_024405615.1 Phascolarctobacterium sp. | reverse complement strand
GGTCACATCATCATCGGTACCAAAGCTCCTGAAGTTTGCCCCGTATGCCTGAGCCCGAAAGCTTACTTCGAAGTTCAACCTGATTATCAATTCTAATTTTTTAGATTACTGGAAACTCCCTAGATTCTTCTAGGGAGTTTTTTGTTGCAGTTTTACATCTTGTAGAAATTGTGTTATAATGATATTTGGTGATTTTTATGCATATTTATGAATTAGCTACCCAATGGATAACATTGACGATGCTGTTTTTTATTGTTGATTATAATACAGAATGGTTAGAGGTTGTAACTCTCGGCGGTCTTGTGCTAGGCAGTGCAATTATGGGTGCCTGGATGGTTCTGCAGGACCGTATTGGTGTGCGCTTAGGTAAGAACATGGCTCTAGCTATGGGCACACGACCTGGAGAAAACGCTCTGCCGGATTTAGTGCACCGCATTGTGGTGATGCTTGGTTCCTTAGTAGGCGTTTACATGCTCAGTGAGGCTTTACCGGGTTACACTTTAGTAATGAATGGTCCTTTAGTGGGCTTTTTAGTTATTTATAGCTTGATAGCTATCGCACTAGGGGAAATTTTGTTTAAACATAAAGAGGCTAAGTAATGGATATTAAACTTATTGCGTGTGATATGGATGGCACGCTCTTAAATAGTGATCGTAATATTAGTGAACGTACGAAAAAAGCTGTAGCAGCTTGCATTGAAGCAGGTAAAATGTTTATCATTGCTACTGGCAGAATGTATATTGCTGCTCGTCCTTATGCAGAAAAGCTAGGCTTGGACGTTCCTATTGTAACCTATAACGGAGCTTTAATCAGAGGCTCCAGCAGTGGCAAAATCTTTTTGGAGCAGCCTATTAAATTGGAAACTGCTCAAGAACTTTTGGACTATATTAAGGTTACTGGCAACTATGCAAATTTCTATGTAGGCGACACTCTCTATATTAAGGAGCATAACGCTTATTCTCAAACCTATGGCGATATGCAGGGCATTCATAGCTGCATTAAGGCTATTGGCGAAGAATTCTTCCATGCGCAAGGTCGTCCCTATAAGATTCTGCTGATGATGGAAGCGGAAGAAATGCCGGAGACCATGCCTAAGTTCCAAAAGCAATTTGCAGGTAAGCTGGATATCACTAGCTCTCATCCGCAATTCTTAGAGCTTATGGAGCCCGGTGTTAATAAATGGCAGGCTATCATGAAGCTGGCTGAGCAATACGGCATCAAGCGCGAAGAAATCATGTGCTTAGGCGATAGCGGCAACGATTTTGAGATGGTTGCTAACGCTGGCATTGGTGTTGCCATGGGCAATGCTGTAGATAAGGTTAAAAAGGTTGCTAAAATCATTACAGCTACTAACGACAATGGTGGCGTAGCAATAGTTTTGGAAAGTCTCCTCACGCCGCAAGCAAAAGAAGAATAGATTTTAAGATAGATGTTTTGCATCAACTGATAGATTATGAGTATTTTACCTATTTTTATTCCTCATGCAGGCTGTCCACATCAATGTGTGTTCTGCAATCAAAAGCGTATAAGCGGACAAAGCAGTGCCACTGTGGCCAATGCTAAGGCTCAAATTGACCGTTGGCTGCAATGGTTAAAGCCTAGCCAAGAGCACGAGGCAGCCTTCTATGGCGGGTCTTTTACAGGACTAGAGCCTCAGCTACAGGAGAGCCTCCTAGAGCTTACAGACGGCCTTCTGGAGCAGGGAATCATAGGCAGGGTACGTTGTTCCACCAGGCCGGATTACATCACTCCTGAGGCCTTACAGCGCCTTCTAGACCATAGGCTGACTACGGTGGAATTAGGGGTACAGTCCTTGGATGACAAGGTTCTTGAAGCGGCTGAAAGAGGGCATACAGCAGCACAGGTTGAGACTGCCATGCAGCTTCTTAAGGAGTATGGTTTTACTACTGGCATTCAGCTTATGGTGGGTATGCCACAACAGGACTTTGCTAGCGTTAAGGAAACTGTAGCTAAGGTTGTTGCCTTAAAGCCGGATATTGCGCGCATTTATCCTTTACTGGTTATTAAAGATACACCTTTGGCTAAAGCCTACGAACAGGGCTTGTTTAAACCATTGAGTATCGAGGAAGCGGTAGAGCAGGCTGCTTATGTTTATGAGCAGCTAACGAATGCTAATATTAATGTCATTCGCGTTGGTTTACAAGCGGACGAAGAGCTCACAAGTCCGGGAAATATTATAGCCGGTCCTTTTCATCCTTCCATGGGAGAACTTGTAAAAAGTCGTGTTTTACGCAATGAAATCACACCTCGGCTAGCAAGTTTGTATGATAATAACTCTCGGGAAATAACCATCTCTTGCCCACAAAAGCTTGTCTCTAAGATTATTGGCCTTAAAAAATCTAATCAAGAGTATTGGCAAATTCTATTTCCTCATTTAAACATAAACATCAAAATAGATAATTCCATAAATAATTACATTATCCAATGAATAGAAACCCAAGAATAACGGGATTGTGTTTCTATTCAACATTGACAAAAATACCTATTTCTAACGGAAGATAATATTGAATTATATTATTTTTGTCAGTTGAGGGAAACATAATCACGTTATCTCTCATCTTATAAAGAAGTAGTTAAGAATACCCTAATTTGCATAACCCCTTTCAATATGTTATAATGATATATTCAAAATATAAACTTATTAATTTTTGGAGTAACTAAATGCATTTAAAATCATTTTCAACTTATGGCTTTAAATCCTTTGCGGATAAAACTGAATTAACGTTTACCGAAGGCATTACGGCCATAGTAGGTCCTAATGGCTCAGGAAAAAGTAATATTTCCGATGCTATTCGTTGGGTATTGGGCGAACAAAGCGCTAAATATCTGCGTGGTAGCAAAATGGAGGATGTTATTTTCTCCGGTAGCTCTAAGCGTAGAGCCTTAGGTGTTGCTGAGGTTACTCTTAATTTTGATAATAGTGATCACAGTCTGCCGCTGGATTTTGAAGAGGTTAGCTTAACTCGTCGCCTTTTCCGTAGTGGTGACAGTGATTATGCCATTAATAAAAAGAGCTGCCGTCTGAAGGATATTCTGGATTTGATGGCAGATACTGGTCTTGGTAAGGGTTCCATGTCCATTATCGGCCAAAATAAGATAGATGAAATCCTGAACAGTCGTCCGGAAGAGCGTCGTGCTATCTTCGAAGAGGCTGCAGGTATTGCTAAGTATCGTTTGCGTAAGAAGGATGCTACGCGTCGCTTAGAGGCTACAGCTTCTAATCTGACTCGTATTAACGATATTAAATCCGAAGTTGATAAGCAGGTAGGACCTCTTTATTTAGCTGCAGAAAAGACCAAGCAATACAACAGCTTAAATGCAGAGCTGAAGCGTTACCACATGACGAATCTGTATCATAAGCTCAATGCATTGGAACAGGCTAAGGAAGAGCTGAAGGCTAAGAAGGACGAGCTTTCTTTGGCTTATGCGGAACAAGCTGGACGCTTAGGTGCTAAGGAAGCTGAACTGACCAAGCTGCAAAAAGCTTTGGATGAGCTTTTGGATCGCTTTAATCAGCTGCAGGAGGACCTGAAGGATAAGGAAACTACTTTAGCTAGATTACAGGGTGAAAAGGGCGTTTTAGAAGAACGTATTGCTCAAAGTGAACGTTCTAGCAATCGTCTGGAAGAACGCAATATTAAGCTTAATGAACAGGCTGATGGCTTGGAAAAGCAGCAACAGGGCTTAGCTAAAGAGTTTGATGTTCTGGAAAATACCCGTTTGAATCATGAGCAACAGGTTAAACAACTGGAAGCTCAAAAAGAAGAACAAGCTCAAAATTTAATTGCTCTGCAGAATAAGAGTGCCGATGAACAATCTGCCTTCTTTACTAGCATGCAGGAGCTGTTAAAGCTGCGTAATGAATTACATACCTTAGAGCAACAACAAGAGCAGCGTATGCGCCAACGTGATGCTTTAAAGGTTAATATAGAAGAATGTGAAGAGCTGGTTAATGGTTTAGAAAAGCAATTTCAGGATTTACTGGAAAAAATCTCCCAAAAGGAGAATGCTATTGCCATTACTCGTAAGCAATACACACAATTAGCACAAGAGACTACAGAGCTGGAGGCTACCGTCCGCAAGCTGCAACAGGAGCAACAACAATGCGAACGCAAGCTGACTGCTACAGAAACTAGAGCACAATCCTTGCGTAAGCTGCAGGAGGCCTATGAAGGCTTTGGCTTAGGTATCAAGATGGTGCTTAAGTCCCAAGAGTCCTGGCGTGAGGATATTGTTGGTGTTGTTGCTGAGCTGATTAAGGTTCCTTCTCAATATGTAGCTGCTTTAGAAACAGCTTTAGGGGAAGGTGCTCAAAACATCGTTACTAAGAATGCAGGCGTTGCTAAGCAGGCTATTGCTTATTTGAAGCAGCAAAATGCTGGGCGTGCAACCTTCCTGCCTTTAGATACTGTTCAAGCTCGTATTCCTAATGCAGAAGAGCAACGCTTAACTAAGCTGCCCGGTGTTTGTGGTTTTGCTTCTGAGCTTATTACCATGGAGCCTGAAGCTGAAAAAGCTGTTCGCTTCCTTTTAGGCAGAGTTTTGGTAGCAGAAAATATTGATGCTGCTTTGCATGCTGCTAAGGCTGGTCGTTATCGTCTGCGTGTCGTTACCCTTGATGGGGACGTTGTCAATGCTGGCGGTAGTATGACCGGTGGTAGCCGTAGACATCGCGAAGGCTATCTCAGTCGTGAGGAAGAAATTGCCAAGGTTCTGCAGGCTATGGAAGGCCTAAAGAAGGAAATGCTCAGCTGGCAGGAGCAGGTTGAAGTAGAAGAGGCAAAGCTGAAGAAGCTGCGTCAAAAGCTGCAGGAAACCGAAAACCAAGGCCAACAGGAAAAGCTGAAGCTATCCGAACTGCAATTAAGACAAAAGCAGGTTACGCAGGATAAGGCAAGAGAAGCTGAAAGCCTGAATTTATATTTAGATAGAAGAAGCCTTGTAACTAACGAGTACATGGCTAATAGAGATAAAGTTAAAGAATTACGTACCAATCTGCAGGCCAAAGAACAAGCGGATGCAGATGCTAAGGCTCTTTTGGCGGATATGCAAAGAGATTTAGCACGTATGAATACCCAACTGACAGCAACCACCAATATGCTACAGGATGCTAAGGTACAGCTGGAAACTGCGGCTGCTAAGACTCAGCTTATGAACGAAAGCATGCAAAACCTGGATCAGGAAACTCTTCGTGTGCGTGAGGAAATTCGCAGCAACCAGGAAGAGCAAGAGCGTTTAAGTCAGGTTATTACAACCAGTAAGGCTAGTATTGCTGCTCTCGGTGAGCAAAGCGAGGCTCTGCAACT
>JAKSOK010000123.1 GCA_024405615.1 Phascolarctobacterium sp. | reverse complement strand
CAGATAATGAAAGACCTGTATTAAAATCAACAGATAGTATATCATTGTTTTTTAAGTCTTCTATATCTATAGAATCATTTATATTTTGGCTGCCTATATATATAGTATATTCACCTGTATAATTATAGAAATCTACGTTGTTTATACTAGCATATAGTCCCCTATAATTATCAGTTTTTATTTCAACATTTATAGTTTCAGAACTATCATCACTTTCATCTATTTGTTTTATTACATCTATATCTGTAAGACTTTTCACTTTACCTTTAACAACTATGTTAGATAAATCATTATTACAGTCTTCCATAGTAAATGGAATACCATCAGTTAATACTGTATCATTATTGTAAGTAGTAAATGTATTACCTTTATCAAAGGAAACAGTTACTTTATTATCAGTAGTTACTAGCTTATTAAATCGTAATTTCATACTGGCTTTATTCTCCTATTAATAAATTAGTTTTTTATTAGAAATAAGCCGAAAAATGGGTAAAAAATTCAAAATTTTACATCCGACTAAGCCCTTTCAAGCTTCTACCCAGCCCGCCCTTTCCAATTTAAGTTAATCTTATTTAGTCGTAGCCCCTAATCTATAGTAAAATCGGGGTAATTAAAGTTCGGTCGGAATTGGTAGAGTGGACTGTTACTAAGGGTTACGGGGCAGTCTTTAAGTGGTAGGGGCTGGACAAAATGGTAGGTAAGGTTAAATAGGTAGGGCGAAAACCTGATAGTAAGTAGGGAAGAGAAAGGGCAGTTCACCTATATAAGTGAGCTGCCCAAATGTTAAAAATAGAATTATATCATTTATTCAGACTTAGCGTCTGAACTTTTTTCTTTAGGCTCTGCCTTTTTAGGGGCAGCTTTTTTAGCAGGTTTAGCTTTTTTTTCTGGAGCTGGTTCTGCTTTTTCCTTAGTTGGTTTTTTAGCTGGTGCTTTTTTAGGAGCCTGTGTTTTTTCGGAATCCTTAGATTTTTTCTGGGCTTTTTCCTTTTTAGCTTCTTCTTTTTTAGCATTTTCGGAACGTTGTTCTTTAGCAAGTTTCTTAATGAAAGCCTGTAATTTTTCAACACGTTCTTCTGAAAGTTCTACATCATCGTCATCATCTTCAGGTTCGTCGATAATACCAAAATCAACGCATTCTTCAACGGACAATTCATAGTCGTGTTCAAGCAAGTGTTGGATATAAGCTAGGCGTTCTTTATCAGGGCGACCCTTAGCGATACTAGTTTCTTCAAAATAGATTTTACGTAGCTTAGACATAGCTTTCTCTGCATTTTCTGCGTGGTCTTGCATAAAGCGGTTATCACCCCAACAACCCCAAGAGCACTGGTGCATAAGGAAAGTAGAATTAGGTGACATTACTTTAATAGGGCAAGCCAACATAATAAGTGTTGCAGCCGAAGCACAGATACCTTCTACTACGCAAGTAATAGGGAACTGTGAAGTTTTAATGTAATCGTAAAGTGCGAAACCACTAGAAAGGTAACCACCGGGTGAGTTAAGGTGGATAGTAACGGATTCAGGAAGTTCACCAGAAATGATATCACCTACGTGTTCTGTAAGGACATCATTAATAGCTTCACGGAGCATAACTTCTAAAATCATTTGGGTTACTTCGTTAATTTCTTCATAAAAATAAATATGACTACCACGTCGTCTAATATTATAATCCATCCAACTTGGGTCGATACGCATGCCATCGTCACACATTGTGGTTCTATTAGTACAGCCGTTGTTCATCATTCCAGCTTTGTGATTAGGTGCTCGACTATTATTAGATGCAACCAATCCATTTAATTGTGAATAGTTCTTATTCATCAAATTTAATTCTCCCGTGTATTAATTCATACACCGTCTATTCTGCGACGAAAGACGGCAGATAAGAAATACGATTAAAGTTTTTTTGTTATAATAATATATTAACGCAATTGCTCTAAAAACTTGGATAAGTCTGTATCAGTTAAAGGAACATAATGTTCGCAACCATAAGGGCTTTTATAATTGAAATACATACAGACATCGAAAGTATGGTTATCAACTTTATATACTCTGATTATTTCATCAAAAGCATTACAAGTTAATTCTGCCAACATTTTTAATTTAGGACAATTATGTCCTTCTAGTTCTTTTTGTAATTTCTTAGTAAATAATTCCAAATGCTTAGAATCAGTTACTAGGGCAGTTTTAGGGACAGATTTTATATGTTTATTAGATTGAATAGAAACGTAATATAAATCTGCATCTTCAGAATCTCTAGCACAAACTAGCGAGTTTTCTACGCCTTTAGCAGTGGCTATAATATCTAATTTTATTCTTTTCATATACAATATATTAATAAAAAAGCCGACCAAGTTTTTTAAGGACTTAGCCGGCAAAGTTTTGTTATCTAACTAAAAATATAAAAAAGGGGGAAGTATTTTCTTGTTAGAATTTTACGCCACAAGATGGACAAGTGGTGTAAAAGTCAGGTGAGTTCTTACCACAACCGTAGCGGACACCATCACCGAAATCTGCTGGACAAGAGCAGAGTGTCCAATTAGCATCTTTATAAACGATATCTGCGATAGCCTGTCCGTCTGGTGTAGTTACTACATCAACGATACCTGCTTTTTCATCGTCTGTCAAAGAGCCCCAACCTTTAAGGAGGGCAATCTTGCTAGGTGCTAAAGTACCGATATTCTGCATAGCAGGTGCAACAGCTCTAGCAGGTGTAGCTACAGTTGGCTGTGGTGCTACTGCTTCCTGGATAGGTGCAGAAGTTGGGATAGGCTGACTATAAGGGTCAAGACCGTCATCTGTTGGAACAAATGTAGGTGCTTCTGCTACTGGTGCAGACTGTGTTTCTGCAGGTGCATCGTTAGCGTGGAGTGCTTCCCAATCTGCTTTTTCTTTTGCTGCTAATGCAGTAAGTTCTTCGTAGAATCTTGTATTCAAGTCTGCATCGATAGCTTTGATAGTATTACCGAGTTTAGACAAGAGCTTCTGATAAGAAGTTGGTGCAAAGAACTTTTCGATATCATATCTTTCGTATTCCAATTCTTCAGGTGTAAGACAAGGGTTTTTAGAAACGAACTGTTCTTTACCTTTAGCAATTTTAGCTGCCATTGGTGTACCAAGTACAAGACCTGCTTCCAAGAGTTCCATAGAAGGGCTTGTCTGACCTGTAGGGCGAAGCTGAATATCATATTTTTCCCAAGACTGATAAGTATTTACCATTGTTGAGAGCAATGAACAAACGCCGTAAGAAGGAACACCTTTTGTAGGGTATTCTTTAGAATAGTCTGGATTACCATTTGCATCCTTACCGTAGCTTACGCCTTTAGAAAGGAGTTTAGTATGTTTATGTTCTGCACACCAATTGTCTTCACGGTCGATACAGTTTACTAAAAGAATCTGCTGACCTGCCCAACCTTTATTGAACTTATACTGTGGGTCTGTTTCTGCGAAACCACCTTTAAGTACTTTAGGAAGCCAAACCTTACCTTCGTGGATATAATCCTTAAGTGCTTTACCATCTGAGCCTTTAAGAACCTTACCATCAGGACCACGACGATATTTTACTTCTGTAGCTTTGTTGATAATGCGCCACATAATATGTTCGTGATTAGGGTCATCTGAATGCATTGGGAGTTTAAGTTCGAACTGGTGTCCAGTATCATCTTTGATTTTTGAAAAGAAGATTTCGTGTGCATCAGTTGGGTCTACGTGAGAACCAGGTTTCATTGATGCAGGAGGTCTACCAACTAAACGAAGGATATGACCTGCAGCTTTATCAAGGTAAAGCCATTTTACTTCTTCATAGGTTTTTTCAAAACCACCATTGTTGTTACGATTTTTCTGTGCTTCTGCTTCTTCTTCTGCACGGTTTGCGAATGCTGCGAATTCATCGTCAGCTACTTGAGCGTATGCCATAATAATTTTTCTCCTATTGTGTGCTAAGACACTTTAATTAATTTTGTTTTGTGGAAATTATATTCCTTAATACTAGTATTATTGTATCGCTAGACTGGATACAGTTAATTAGTAGTAATTGTATATTAACACAAAATTTCTATTTAATTAAAGTTTTACGTTTATTAAAAAAGTTAAGGTCATCAAGGATTTCTTCTTCAAAGAAATCTTTTCCTTCACGTGCAAAGTTTACCTGATAGATAGACTTTGATTCACCACCTTCGATGTAAAAACGGAAATGGTCTTTACCCTTAAGTTCGTCATAAACGTTAGCAGCAATATCTACTGCATCGCTTCTAAAATCTGAATTGTCGTGGAGTTTGTATTCAGAAAGTTTTTTAGGAGTTTCGATTTTTGTTTTGAACTCCTTTGGTTCATCGTATGCGAGAATGCCATACTTTACTACCATATATTATATATTCCTTTGCAGTTGAGTAGTTCCGAACTATGAAACATATCTACCTATATTGGAAAACTTCCGGGGCGATATAGTAACTTTAATTTACATTCGTTCAACTGACATATACCATATTAACGCAAAAAATCTAATAATTCATTTGCTACATCAGAAATTGATTCATTTTTTTGTGTTAAAGCATTTTGAAATATTTGTTGATTTTGCTTAGTACTTGATATATTAACATTACCTACGTTTCTTGCAGAAGCTTTTTTCTTTTTATTTTTTAGGTCTTGTGTATCTGCTTTAACTTGGTTAGCTACATCTTCTTGTTGTTGACCTTTATCTTCTGGTTTAGGTTCATTTTTTATACCCATAGGTTGAGCATACTTAGTATACATTAGCTGTTGTGGGCTTAGGAAAGGTATAAGGTCTAGGTGATTAGATATCCAAGCTTCTTTATCTGCAACATCATTAAAATCAGGCATAGTTCCAGCCATATTATTTTTTTCTTCTAATTCATTTTGAATACTAGATATGTTCTGTTCAAAATCTTCTTTATCTTGTTCATCCTTTGGTCTGTTAGCATCATTTATTGATATAAAATCTTGAAAAGACGGAACTTGGTCAAATAATAAGTCGCCGGCTTTTTCATCCCATTCTGTTAAAGATGTTTTAAAATTAGATTGTATATACATTCTACGGCTTAGTGTTTCAAACAAATCTTTAGCCATAATATTATTTATACTACCTTTATCTAATAGTGTTTTTACATCTTCCGGCTTTCTTAAAAAGTTTTGTACATTATTTATTAAATTGTAATCCCTTAAATCCAATTGTTTTTGGTGGTCAGTTTGATAACCTAACTCTAAATTAGCAACTTTAGGTTTCAATATTTTTTTAGCATTTTCTATTGATGTTATATCAGTAAAGTCTATAGTTACATCTGTATTATTTAATAGTCCAGCTTCATAAGCTTGTAGTGGGTCTAAAGCTTCTTGCATACGTATAGCTACATTTAAGATAGATTCCCTATGCATACTATTTGTTCTAATATT
>JAKSOK010000122.1 GCA_024405615.1 Phascolarctobacterium sp. | reverse complement strand
ACACACGCTTTCCAGGCGTGCACCTTCAACCACTCGGTCATCTCTCCAAGGTTGATATCGGGCATAATTGCCAGTTCAATATTCACTTGCAGCCTTTTGTGACTGCAAGTGATATTATACAGATATGAATTAAAAAAGTCAAGTGTTTTTTTAGAAAATTATAAAAAACTTAACAAAAAACAACTAAATTAGGCAATCAATCGTCGTTATCATCAGCCGGCAACAACAGGATTGATCTATCAACATTTAGGATAACATTTTCAGCAGTGCTGCCTAGTTCCAATGCACTGTTTAAGCCAGTACCACTTCTACCCAACATAATCATACTGATATTTTCGCGTTCACACATTACATCAATGCGTTTAGAAGCGACACCCTTAGAAATATGGAAATCCGCATCAATGCCAAAAACTTTGAGTTCTTCAACTAATTCTTCTAGTTGAACTTCAGCATCGCTTTCCTTGAGACGCAATTCCTGACGATCACGAGAGTGCTCAATAACATGCAAAAAATGTACTTTGCCAACATATTCACGTAAGCTACGAATAATATTCAAAGCTTCCAAAGAACGTTTGGAGAAATCTGTAGGCACAAGGATATTAGCTAACAACTTATCGTTGTTATCATCATCGTCATCTCTGTCAATGAACAGAGGAATAGTAATATCCTTAGCCAAGTCATAGGTAGTACTTCCGTGAAAAGTTCTTTCAAAGAAGCCTTTTCCATGAGAAGCCACCATAACCAGGTCCACATCTTGCTTCTCAGCAATTTTATTAAGAACCTCATCCGCATCATCACCTTGCGGTGTCAATACAGATATTTCTTCATAACCATGCTTTTGTAGCTTTACTTTATATCCATCTAAATGTTCAATAGTGTCTTTATACTCACTACCGTGGGGGTCGGCGTCTTCGTCGTCATCAAACACGTGCGCCAATACGATTTCAGTCTCTACATCGGGGCAAAGACTTACTAAACATCCCAGCAGATTGTCGGACTGCGGTGTTAAATCTGTAGCCAACAGTACCTTGTTGAATGTACCCAATCTAAATTGCTCCTTTAAAAACAAAATTCTAATGCAGAAAATACATTAATCATAGTATTTCTCTGTAAAATCAAAAAATCCTGCAATTATTAATTTTTTTATAAATCAATCAGTTAAATCGTTACCAATTACTATCTTCGAGAGTCATAACGCCATTGGTAATATTAAAATTAACTAACAGCATATCCCTAGGCAATTCTTTTTTTCCTGTTATTAGTTCAATAACCCCTGGGATAGATGCACCATTTTCCATATTTTGACCACAATAAAGTTTGTGCCAGTCTTCTACATCTGCAGCCATTTTACCAATAGTAACATCATTTGCAAAGTTCAACAACACAAGCTTTACTTGGCGTAAATGCAAGGTCCTGAGCATAAGCTCCCGTTCCTGGAACATGCGTAAAAAGGTCAGCTTATTTGCCAGTTGATAATACCCTTCTAACCACAAGGGAAATTCACCTTTAGGGAAATATGTTTCTTGAATGCGTTGCATAGTTTGTCTTATTAATTCTCTATTTTTAGGATCAGCAGCAGCTAGCTTGCCGTTTTTTTCCTTAAGATGAGATTGTGCTACAAACAAATACAAAGTTCCCTGTTTTCCTACAGCAATACCATCCCAGCTTGGTTGTCTACGTGGCCAAAAAGAAAAAATCTTATTAGCCTCTTGTGCTGTTGTCATAAAATACTTCAGCAAAACTTCTTGATTTAATTGGTATTCCTCAAAATTGGTTTTTGCTAATGGTGATAGCCAATTAAGTTCATCCTGGAGGAGCGCGTTTAAGCGCTCGCTCCAAAGAGAATTATTAGCTACCTGCTGCATGCGCAGCTTACTGCCTTTTATCGCCATACCTGTTGAGGGTAGTGCTTTAGCCATATTAATACTCCTAACGGCTAATTTATAAGCCTCATATTATTCCACGTCGATCAGCTTACCAGGATTCAGAATCAAATTCGGATCCAATGCCTTCTTAATAGATTTCATAATTTGTAGTTCTACAGGATCGCAGTATTTTTCTAAATCATAAACATGCTTAAAGCCAATACCATGCTCACCGGACATACGACCACCAACACTATAAATATATTTATAGCAAATTGCATGGAATTCTTTTACTTCTTTCTCCCACAGTTCATCGCTCATATCCATCTTCAGCATGTTGAAATGCAGGTTACCATCGCCAGCATGAGCTAAAGTGCAAACCTTGAAATGGAATTTCTTAGCTTCTTCACAAAGAGCAGAAATAGTTGTAGCGATTAAATTTTGCGGAACAACTAAGTCATCAGAAGTGCTTACCTTAGACAAAGCTTTAGAACCTTCTAAGCAGTTGCGACGAACGGTCCAAACACGCTCATCTGCTTCACCTACATAATCTGCACCAGCTTCATTGCAGATTTCATCCAGTTTTTCCATCTTGCTATCCAACTCATCTTCGTTATAGGTTTCTACAGTTACAATAACATAGCTACCATCTTCGTAATGGGGCAAACGAATATCGCTATAGTCGCAAGCTGCACGAACAAAAGCATTATCCATGAATTCTACGCTAGTAGGATTGAGGCCAGCCTTAATCAGCATTGGAACCAGATTGACAGCCTTATTAACATCAGTAAATACTGCGAAAATATCTACACGATAAGGACACAGCGGCAACAGCTTCAGAGTTGCACCGGTAATAATACCCAAAGTACCTTCAGAGCCCATCATCAATTGCTCTAAGCAATAGCCGGTAGAGCATTTCTTCAGGCGGCCGCCCAAGGTAGTAATTTCACCAGTGGGAGTTACAACCTCCAAAGAATAAACTTGATGACGAGTGGTGCCATAACGAACAGCTTTATTGCCACCAGCATTAGTAGCCAGATTGCCACCAATTAAGCAGCTTTCTGCAGAACAAGGATCACCAGCATATAATAAACCAACTTCGTTAGCTCTCATTTGAATTTCTTTAGTTAAAACGCCAGCTTGAACAGTCATGTACATAGCATCAGCATCTAACTCAATTATTTTGTTCATGCGTTCAATCAGCAATACGATGCCACCGCATACAGGAACAGCGCCACAAGATACGCTAGTACCGCCACCACGCGGAGTTACAGGCACCAAGTATTTATTAGCAATCTTCATTACTGCAGCAACTTCTTCGGTACTACCAGGTAATACAACAACCTCTGGCAGATGATGATAATGAGGATCTGGTTCCTCATCAGTCTTATAGCGATCCAACGTTCCTGCATCTACACGAACATATTCAGCACCTAAAGCCGCACGTAATTCTTCAATGACTTCTTCTGTAACAGGATTATACTTTTTCATAACTAACCAACCTTTCCATACTTCATTTATTTTTTATTATACCATACTACATATTAAAAACTTTGCCAGGATTTAATATCAAATTAGGATCCCATGCCTTTTTTATTAGTCGCATTAATTCAAGTTCTCCTGCTGGAGTAAATCTCTCCAAAAATGCAGCTTTCTTAGAACCAATGCCATGTTCCCCAGAAAGTCTTCCTCCATGAGCATAAGCATAGGTATAAACTTCTTCCGTAAACAAGCTCAGTTGATGTTCCCATTCTTCGTCCGTTAAATCCATCTTACAGAGAACGATGTGGAGATTACCATCTCCGATATGAGCATTAATACGCAAGGGGAACGGATATTTTTTTACAGTTTCTATGATGAACTTTACCATATCGCTTAATTCATCTACGGGAACAACTACATCATCGGTAGTGCAGACCAGACTTACCAAGCGGACAGATTCTAAGCAATTACGACGCATATTCCAAATGCGCTCATCGGCTTCCAAAACTTCTACCGCTCCACAGGCTGTACATAGTTCATCAAGCTGCTCCATTTTCATATCCAGTTCTTCTTCACTGAAGGTCTCAACCGCAATGATTACGTATATACCGTCCTCTAAATGAGGTGCACCCGGGAAATCCAAGAACTGCGAAGTGGTTCTTACATTAGCATTATCCATATATTCTATACTTGTTGGATTAATGCCTGCTTTAGCGATTTTTTCAACAACACTGATGGCTTCAACAGGAGTATGAAAAATCGCTAACAGATCAACTCTATAAGGAGGTAAAGGTTGAAGCTTCAAGGTAACCTTAGTAATGATACCTAACGTTCCTTCACTGCCTATAACCAGTTGTTCCATACAATAACCGGTAGAGCATTTTTTCAAGCGCCCACCGAGCTGAACAATTTCACCTTCAGGAGTAACAATCTCAATAGCATAAACCTGATGGCGAGTTACACCATAACGAACCGCTTTATTGCCACCAGCATTAGTTGCCAAGTTGCCACCAATTTGACAGCTATCTGCAGAACACGGGTCGCCTGCATACAAGAAGCCAGCTGCATTAGCCATGGACTGAATATCTTTCGTAAGCACACCAGCCTCAGCAACCAAATACATAGCTTCCTTATTAAGCTCAATAATTTTGTTGAGCCGCTCCATCAAAAGAATGATGCCGCCCTTTTGCGCAATAGCACCATCACCTAAACCAGTACCGCCACCACGCACTGTAACTGGAACCAGATACTTATTGCACAGCTTCACAACTGCAGCTATTTCTTCTACACTACCAGGTTTTACAACAGCTTCCGGCACGGCAAAGCAACGTTCATCAGCTTCTTCATCAGTTTTGTAGCGATCTAAAGTCGCCTCATCAACAAAAACGTACTCAGGGCCTATCGCTGACTTTAAGTCATCTAAAAATTCTAGTGTCGCTTTATTATAAGCCATACTTCTTTCTCCAAACTCGCTATATGTGCCAAAGAATAAGCACTTATAGTAGAGTTTTATTTTACGTTAAATACCTTGCCAGGATTCAAAATCAAGTTAGGATCCCAAGCAGCTTTAATCTTGCGCATCAAATCAAGCTCGCCAGCAGGAGTAAATTCTTCCATGTAAGCAAGCTTTTTAGCACCAATACCATGCTCACCTGCCATACGGCCACCTTGTTCGTAAGCATAAGCATATACTTCTTCATGGAATTCGTGTACATATTTTTCCCAATCTGCATCAGTCATATCACCCTTGCACAACACGATATGCAGATTGCCATCACCTACGTGGGCGTTAATTTTAGCCGGTACAGGGAACGGATATTTTTCGCCGATTTCCATGATTTTCTTAATCAAATCAGCAATTTTATCTACAGGAACAACAACGTCATCGGTCAAAGAAACTTTAGAAACTAAGCTAATAGATTCTTGGCAATTACGACGCATGGACCAAATGCGATCATCGGCTTCTAAAACGTCTACAGCGCCTGCTTCTTCACACAGTTCTGCCAATTGTTCCATTTTCATGTCTAATTCATCTTCATTAAAGGTTTCTACGGTAACGATTACATAGATACCATCTTCATA
>JAKSOK010000121.1 GCA_024405615.1 Phascolarctobacterium sp. | reverse complement strand
GGTTGTCTATCTAGGTATATTATAACATATTTTAAGAAAAATTCAACAAAATTCTAATTTAAGGTAAAACAAAGTATCGCCTACCATGACACGCATATTAGGAGCATTATTCTAGGGAAACACGGGGCCTACACTGTATTGATCAATTATAATGTTGCCGATAGGATCTGTATTTATCTCCATGCCAATAGCGATAGCATAACCCTTAAGTACATTTAGCGCATCCTGCTATTCTTGACTATAAGTATAGCGATTTGTACCACCTCCGCTTAAAGCTCCATACTTAGCAATTAATGACATTTCATCTGCCGCAGACACATTCCTATACATCTTTATAATTACATTATACATTACTTTCCGACGGGAAAGTTGAATTTATTAGCCAAAACAAAAACTCCTAAAGCAGACTTTATGTTCTACTTTAGGAGCAGCATATCAATATATAGTAGTTTTTATAATTTTTTTATAATTTTGCAATATCCCCCACACCATTTAATATTATAGAAGGTCTATAGGAAAACACCTTAATATTATCTAAGGTAGATACCCCACTAAGTACCAAAGCTGTCATCAGACCACTTTCCATACCTGCAACAATATCAGTATCCATACGATCACCAATCATCACTGCATCTGCAGAATGTACATTTAACATTTTAAGACCAGTACGCATCATTAAAGGATTTGGCTTTCCTACATAGTAGGGAGTTTTTCCGGTAGACAAAGCTATAGGTGATATAAGCGCCTGACAAGCAGGAATTATTCCCATATCCGAAGGACCTGTCATATCTGGATTCGTTCCTATCAAACGGGCTCCTTTATTTACTAGCTGTACAGCTTTGATAATCATATTATAGTTGTAGGAATCAGTTTCACCAACTACTACATAATCAGGGTTTACATCATTCATGGTAATGCCAACATCATACAGGGCGTTTACTAAGCCTGGAGCTCCAATAACATAAGCACTGCAGCCTGGAGACTGTTCCTTCAGAAAATTTGCTGTTGCCAAAGCACTAGTATAGAAATGGCTTTCATCCACATCTAAACCCATACGTGCTAGCTTTTGTCTTAGCTCTCGTGGGCTTCTCTCGCTAGAGTTAGTCAAAAAAAGAAATGGTTTATTCTCTTTGTATAACCAATCTACAAATTCTTTTACTCCTGGCAATATACTGTTGCCATGATAAATAACTCCGTCCATATCACTAATAAAGCCTTGCTTATTTCTTAATTGTTCTAGAATTTCTTCATTCAATTCTATCATTTTTATTACCTCCTATTCTCTACCTATATTATGTACCCATAACATAAAATCCGCAAGAGGCTACAGCATAATTTTACGAGAATTTTACCAGTTGAGACAGGTACCATGGCAACATTCTGTCAGGAAAGTTGAGTTATAAGCTATTAATTGGGACACTATTCAGTTCTCTGTGGCTATAATATGGTAAAAAAAGCCAAATCTCAGCTTTCAAAAACCTTTGCTAACATAATTATCAGCTCCTTGTATGACTTATTTATCACAAATGTATACATTGAAGAAATCTTGACAAAATAAAATATTTAGACTAAACTATACAACATGAGCAGTGGGGCTGTCCTCATTGCTCTATTTTATTAATATTTTGGAGGGTACTAGTTATGAGTGAAAAGAAAAAAACTTCTATGGGCCTGGCAACAAAAATTTTGTTAGCCATGGTAATTGGCGCTGCATTAGGCTTCGTACTAAAAAGCAGCTATGAAACCTGGGGCGCTATTACTGGCCCTATCGGTACTGTATTTATCCGTCTGCTGAAGATGACCATTATGCCTTTGATCTTCTTCTCTATCGTTGGCGGTGTAGCGAGTGTTGCTGACTTAAAGCGTTTGAAGAAGGTTGGCGGTACCTTCATGGTATACTGGCTGTCCGCTTCTGCTTTAGCTGCAATTTCCGGTATCGTTTGGTCCTACATCATTAAACCCGGTGTTGGTATTAAGCTGGCTGAAAAAGCTGAATACTCCACAAAAGGTGTTAGCGTTATCGACAGCCTTGTTAAATGGGTTCCTGATAACCCGGCTGCAGCTTTTGCAAACTTCAACATTCTGCAAGTAATCGTATTCTCCCTGTTCCTGGGCATTGCTATTGCAACCCTGCCTGCAGACAGCGCTGCTAAAAAAGGACTGAACAACTTCTTCGATTGGGGCAATACTGCTATCACTAAGGTTGTTGAAATCGTTATGGGCTTTGCTCCTGTCGGCGTTTTCTGCCTAATGATGGATGTAACTGGCACCTTGGGTACTGAGGTTCTGACTGGCTTAGGCAAAATGCTGCTGACTCAATACCTGGCTTACGCAACTCTGCTCTTTGTTGTCTTCCCCATTATCCTGGCCTGCATTGCTAAGGTTAACCCCCTGAAGCATTTCATCAATGTTTTCCCTGCTATGATTCTGGCATTCTCCACCTGCAGCTCCTCTGCAACTCTGCCCTTAACCATGAAATGCGCTAAGGAAAGAGCTGGTGTTCCTGCTGAAACCGTAAACCTGCTGGCGCCTCCTGCAGCAACCATCAACATGCAAGCTTGCTGCGCAGAAATGCCTATCTACGCAATCTTCGCCGCTCAAATGTTCGGTCTGGACTTCTCCTTCGGTGAATTATCAGTTATCTGTCTGCTGGGTATCATCATGGCAGCTGGCGTAGCTGGTGTTCCTGGTGGTGGTATCATGATGTCCGCAATTATGATGCAAACCATGGGGCTGCCTTTAACCATCGTTCCCTGGGTAGCTGGTATCTATCGTCTGATTGATATGCCCAACACCATGCTGAACGTAACTGGCGATACCGTTGGTATGGTAACCACTACTTCTCTGTTAGGTACTCTGGATCGCGACAAATTTAACAGCGACAAATCCATGAGCGAAGAAGCATAAGCTTCAAATTCTTAATCCCATGCCCAAGGAGGCATCTTAATCATTATGCAAAATATTAAGCTTTCTAACTGTCCCCAAGGACGCTTTGGTATCGTAGGTCACGTTGGCGTTGGTCATGTGCATAGTCATTCTGGCTTCGTACAGGATGATTCTGCAGGCTTTGCTGTTGTAGCTACCCTGCTGAAGAAGGCTGTACCTGTTTCTACTCTTATTAAAAGTGTTAATGTCTGCTTAAAAACTGGCAAAATTACAGTTACTACCGAAGCCGGCGGCGTTGGTGAAGCCTATGCTCGCCGTGGCTATACTCCTGCTGAACAGGAAATTGTACAACGCGCTTTAGGCATGGAAGCCTGCTTTACGCAAAATGTTTCTGTTAATACCTTTGGTCATATTTATGGTCAAGGCGCTATGGAAACTGCTGTAGCGCTCCAAGGCGCTTGCGCTTTAGCAGTTATGGACAGCTTCAAGCTGGCTATGGGCGACAAGCTTACTGTTGTAGCTGAAAATTATCCCAATAAATACGACCGTTTTGCTGGTACTGTGCTAGATATTGATGGCGTCCCCTATGCTATTATGCTGGTTATTAATGGCACTAATGGTGGTATTGGTCCTGATGAGGACTATGAGGGAAACACCAATTTCACTGCCAAAGGTGAGCTGATGGCTAAATTAGGCCTAGACGCTATTCCTTCTGTAGTAGTTGAATCCAAGGCTTACATTCCTGCTATGGCAGCTACCGTTCCTGAAAATCAATATATGATTCGCGCTCAGGAAAATGTAGACTGCACACCTTTAGGTCAGGCTATGTACGAAGCTGCTCAAGAAGCTAAGCTGCCTGTTCGCTTTGAACAGCAAATTATGCCTTTAGCTCCTGGTAATCTGGAAAAAGCAACTCATGCTATAGCTGAAAAGATTATGGCTACCGCTAAAGAGCTGTTAGAAATTGATTCTGCGGCTGATAAAACCCGTATTCTGGCTGAATTAAATAAGCTGGTTAGCGAGGATGCCGGTGGCGTAACCTTCATGAGCAACTCTGTAAATGACACAATGCGTGGCGCAGGTACCCTACCTGGAATTAGCGCTGTGTTGTCTATGATAACCACTACTGAGTATAAAGAGTATTGGAAAATTCCTCAATTAGAGACCGCTGAAGCTGAAAATTATCTTCAAATTATTTTAGGCGGCTTCAAAAAGCTTCTTTAATCTCAAACCCCTCTTTACAAAATCGTAGAGAGGGGCATAATTATATATAGCAAACTTATAAAGCGAGGTTAAATATGAAAAAGATTTTAATGATAGGCACAGGTGGTACTATTGCATCTATTCCCTCTGAGGATGGCTTTGTACCAGGTCTAGATGCTAAAACCATGGCTAAAATGGTGCCTGGTCTGAACGAATTAGCAGATATTGAATGTTTAGAGCTGATGGATTTAGACAGCAGTAACATCGGCCCACAGCATTGGCAAAGTATGGCTAAGGCAATTGCTGATAACTACGCTAAGTATGATGGTTTTGTTGTGACTCACGGCACGGATACCATGGCTTATACAGCCGCCGCTTTAAGCTCTATGCTTCACAACTGCCAAAAGCCTATTGTAATTACAGGCGCTCAGCTCACCATGGGCGAACAAGGTACTGATGCAAAGCGCAATATTTATTTCAGCTTCCAAACCGCAGTTAGTGATGTCAAAGGCGTTTGTTTGGCTTTCGGTGACCGTATTATCCACGGTCTCATGGCAAAGAAAATGTGCACCGAGAATTTTAATGGCTTCTGGAGCATTAACTATGAGCCTTTAGCTATTGTTAAAGATGGCAAGCTAGTTTGGAATGGCACTATTGCTGGTGGCTATGGCGATGGCGAATTTTATGCCTGTACCGAACTGGAAACCAAGGTTGCTGTAGTAAAAATTACACCTGGCCTGCCTAGCGATGTTTTAGATTACTATATTGAAAAAGGCTACAAAGGCATTATTTTGGAGGGCTATGGCGCTGGTGGCGTACCTAATGCTGATATCAACTGGCTGCCTGCTTTAGAAAAGGTCCTCAAGGCTGGCATCCGCGTTATTTGTTGCACGCAATGCCTCTATGATGGCGTTCATCTGGACCGCTACCCCATCGGCATCCTTGCTAACCGCTTAGGCGCAGAATCTGCCGGCGAATTGACTGTAGAAGCAGCGCTGTGTAAGCTTATGGTAGAGCTAAAGAAATAAATTCCGACAATGGGATATAGGATTTTGGCTGAAATCTCATAGTGAATATTCTATGCCAGAAGGATATTTTGTCATGGAAATATAGCTCACTTTCTGTTTAGGATTGCTGGAACCGGGAACTACCACAACTCCGTTCTGCAGATCCCATCTTAAGATAACCTGAGCAGCAGAAACATTGTGCTTTTTGCCTATAGCAACGAGTGTCTCATTTTCCAAAAGCTCTCTAGTATAGCCTCTGCCTCCTAAAGGATACCAGGCCTGTACAACAATGCCTTTCTTTTGGATAGGTGCCAATGCCATTAATAGGCATTCTATAGCCGCTATTAAGCAATACGCTT
>JAKSOK010000120.1 GCA_024405615.1 Phascolarctobacterium sp. | reverse complement strand
GGATGAGCTGTAACAACATTTTCTGCTCGCTTTTGACCCATTCTTGCAGCACGAGCTTTATCATTTTGAATGTTAGTATATATACGGAAAGAAATTATTGCCACGATTGCAATAAGGATAGCAACTGCTATCTGCACCTTACGACTCTTAAGATTCATGATTTTTCTCCACTCTTATTTATTGACATACCATGAATATAATATGTCTATCTATAGGTTCATTTTTCATTCTTTGACAGATGCAAAACACCTATTTTAACATGTTATATTATATTTTAAAAATATGTCAAAAATATGTCATTATTGCTCATTTAACATAATTAGCTACTATTTTTGATAAAAGCAACCAAAATATCAAATATGCACCTATTATAGCAGAAAAAAACCTTAAATGCTAGAGATAACAATTAATATATTTTATAACATTTTTCTTTAAAATTCATTTATTAACATAACACGAAATGCAACCTTCTAAAAGCAACTTCTCCTCTTTATAACTAGTAATTCGCAGTTCACCTAAACCCATTGCGTAATTACTATCCATATGTTCTAAGAATTTTAAAAGTTGGGTATAATTACCTACATATTTTATATTGATATCGTATGTTGCTAACCGTTCTTGAGAATTTTTCAATTGCTTTGGTATAGCTTTTTTATCACTAAGGTCAATTGCATTATGCCTTTTAATATTTGTAGAATTCAAAATTCCTCCCGACTTCTGCACAATTTTATTTATACCTTCTATATATTGCTCTTTTGCTTGAGAATCCGGCAACATTTTAACAAGCTTATCATAAACCTCCTGTCGGTCCTGTAAAAATGACTCAAACTCTCGATGCTTAGCAGCAAAGTTTTCTAGCACCTCCAGCTTTTTCTTAAGCATCATTTCCTCTTGTGTTTTAGCATTATAAACCTCCAATTTAGGTAAAACTATAACAAAAATAGTTAAAGCTATACAAGACACACCTATTACAAAGCTTATTGCATATTTATAAGCTTTTAATAATAACCATATTTTAATAAATCTATTTTTTACCATTAGCTTATCCTCATTTATTATACTTTTAAAGCTTTTTAAACTTAATTTTTAGCTTATACTTCACCACAGAGTTTATGGAAGCGTACGTATTTATTGGCATGTCACTATTAATTAGCTCTACCTTCTCATATAGTTCACTTGCCTTAAGATTATTAAGAAACTGATTTACCTTTGTTAGATTTTCTGCTTTTCCTTGTAAAATCAGCCCCCTGCCTTGATGCTCCGTATTTGCTTCTTGCTCTAAATTTGTTAGCCAGCAGCCATCAGGTAAACAGTGACTGATATATTTTAATTGTTGATTCCATTTAACTTTCTGTTTCTCCAAATACTTTATTTTTATTTCCAGTTCATGTATTTGCTGTTCTAGATTCTGTACTTTCCTTAACCTCGTCTGCCAAACAGCTAATTTTTGAAGTTTCCCGTTTATGCTCTCCACCTCTTGATACTTATAATGTATAAGAGCCTGCATACTAACTAGCAAAATAAAACTCAAACTAAAGCTAACGATACTAGAATATTTAAATAACTTTTTAAACCAAAAATACATAGCTTCCTGCTGCTTTGATTTTGGCAAAAAATTAATAATTAGCTTGTCGTTGCAGAAACCAATAGCCGCCATAATCAAAGCATAGTATTCTTTTCTAAGCTTCTCTAGTTTTTCTACATTATAGAAGCCTTCATAAAAATCTATCTCCTTTAAAGCTTGTTCATTACTATCCAAATCTTCTATACTTTCGGTTACAGTAAAACTTACTAATAGCAGTTTGGCTTCACTAAACACATATAAAAGTGATTTAATTAACTCTTTTGGCAAGGCATATACTGTAACAGCTAATGAACTAGTTAAACTTTCGTCAGATTTATTATAGGGAAATTCACTTAGTTTATATCTATACTCATAGGATCCTTCTGGCCAGTTTATATACTGAGTTATTTCCCAAGCTATGGCTTCCTGTAATTCTTTATTTTCTAATTTAGGAAATTCCAGCAATCTTTGTTGAGCAAATCCGTTAACAGAAATTACAAAACAAAGCTCTTCTAGGTCAAAATCCTCTTTAAGTAATTTTTCCTTAAGCTCATTGACTAAATTTAGCAACATATCAGTATTAATGATGCCTTGTTGCTCAACAGCCAACTCAGGAAGTTCTCTGCTCCAACTAAAGCTTATTCCTTTAGGTCTAGTATTATCATAAACTATAACCTTAAAATAAATATCACCGATTTCTATTACTGCAATTTCTTTATTTTTTATAAGAAATCTTTTAATTTTATTTTCTATTGCTTTGTATGCATATTTAGGATAATTCATAATATAATGTCACCTCTCTAAAACAAAGCCAAATACCATGCTAAAAAATCTTTACCAAAAAGCAATAATAAAAATCCACTAAGACACATATAGGGGCCAAAAGGTATAGCGTCCTGCCGCCCCTTAATACCTCCTAGGATAAGTACTAGCCCTCCTATAAATCCTAACCACAGAGCTACAAGAAGACTCATTAGTCCTTCCTGCCATCCTAACCACACACCTAATACCCCAGCCAATTTTACATCCCCAAATCCCATTCCTCCCTTAGAGAATAAATACAAAAGTAAAAAAACTATTCCTGTAATTACTGCACCTAAAAAAGCATCAAATGCATCTTCATAAAAGAAGCTACGTATTATCCCTAAAAATAATAAAGTTAACGAAACCTCATCATACAAAAGCATTTCCTTAAAGTCTGAATAAGAATGCATTAAACAACATAATGCAAACATTATTCTAAAGATTATCTCTAACTCCATTTTCCCTCCTAAAAAACAAAAACTGCTAGTCCATAAGCATCGCCCATGAACCAGCAGCAGAATGCATCATCCTAAAAATTAGGTAATACGAAAAACTATAACTTATTCAGTTTTTTATTGACTATATTATAATATAATTTTCAGAATATTGCAAGTATTATTTTTATAAAGCTTCTTTAAAAACAGAACCACCTATGAATTCTTTAATAATGGAATTGTTAGGAATTACATCCTCACTAATGTTGCAAACACGACTTAAGAGCGCCAATAATCTACGCGCAGTAGTATAGGCTTTACCATCAGCAGGTTTAACATTTTTCAGCAAAGGTTCAGCATATTTCTTTAAAACAGCCAGTTCGTAAATTAAAGTACTGTTGAAAATAACGTCTGCATCTCCTTGGAATGGGAATATATACTTCCCTTCACCTTCACGCACATCATCCCATTTATTTAGAGTTGCAATAGCATCGTGACCGCGGAATTGATTATCGCGCACAATTCTGCGAAGTAAACGCACATTAGTAGTGTTAATACGACTATGCTCATCAAAGCTAATAGGTGTCAACGCACTTACATAAATCTTCAGCTTATTCTCGGCAGGAATTGTAGAAGTAAGCTTTTCGTTAAGACCATGAATACCTTCAACAATGAGCACTGAGTTTTCAGCCATTTTAATCTTATTACCTAAATATTCTCTTTCGCCCTTTTTAAAGTTATATTTAGGAATTTCAACCTCTTCTCCCGCCAAAAGTCTATTAAGATGCTCATTAAAAGTGGCTATATCTATAGCTTCAATACATTCAAAGTCATAGCTACCATCAGGTTTAAGTGGAGTATTTACTCTATTAACATAATAATCATCCATAGAAATAGGCAAAGGATCCAATCCATCTACGGATAATTCAACACTCAAACGTTGTGCAGTGGAAGTTTTGCCAGAACTAGAAGGACCTGCAATAAGAATTAGCTTTAAATTCTTCTTACGAGAAGCTACCATATCAGCAATTCCTGCCAGCTTACGTTCTTGCCAAGCTTCACAAACCTGAATCATGCGATCTGCTTTGCCTTCTGCATTTAATTTATTCAACTTTGCCAAAGTATTGCAGCCAATCAAACTGCACCATTCTTCAGCATTTTCAAAAGCATTTTGCAATAAAGGCTGGTTGACAAAGGTCGGTAATTCGTCATATTTATCTACGTCAGGATAATTTAAAACAATACCATTACCATAAGGAATGACTTCAAACAGAGGTACATAGCTAGCATTAGGACACATGCTACCATACATATAACAGTCTCTGCCTAGGAAATTATATACCGGAAGTTCCTTTTCCTCCACAAGCTTAGCCATGGCTACACCATCTTCAATACCGTTTTCACAAGCAATCTTTATGGCTTCTTCTTTATTTACATATCTAAAGCGAATAGGTTCCTTGGCATTTATATAACTACGCATAGTAGTTTCTACTTTTTTCCAATCTCTATAGTTTAAAGGTTGAGCACTCTTATCAGCAATATAAAGAGCACTCCCTAAGGTAGAACGAACCTCCAGCTTAGTACCAGGATATAATTTTTCGGTAGTTGAAATAAGAACACACAATAAAGTACGCAAATAAATACGCATACCTTCTTCAGTATTCATTTCAATAAATTCTACTTTTCCACCCTTAGTCAAGGGAGCCTGCAAATCTATAGGCATACCATCTAAAGTTGCTTCTACGATTGGAGATTCAACATTCAATGCTAATTTAGCAATAGTAAGCAGATTGCTGCCGCTAGGTAATAGCAGTTCAGAATTGTCGGGTAAAGTAAATTGTAACATTCTACCATATCCTCCCTGTTAATAATATCTGTTGAATTCATTATATCATCTTTTGAAGAAAAAGCATATATTAATCTTTAACTGACAAAAGAAAAAGGACGGAGTTTTCACTCCGTCCAAAAGTAATCTTTTATTATTCGCCACAGAATTCCATAGCAGCTTTAATCTTAGCAGCCATACCCTTCATCTTATGAGCAGGAACAGCGCATACAGCTACACGAACGCCTGCTGCCAGAGGAACTGCGAAGATATTTTCTTCATGCAGTTTATCGCAGATAGCATCAGGATTCTTAGCAGGAATGGACAGGAAGAAGCCTGCAACATAAGGCAGCATCTTCAAACCACATTCAGCAGCTTCAGCAGTAAAGATGTCCGCACGAGCTTTAATCATCTTGTAGTAGAAATCACGTTCTTCGCAAACTTTAGCCAGCAGTTCATCATCAGTATAGATGGTAGCTAAAGTACGCATTGCAGCACGGTTGATATTGGACCAGGTTGCACGGCTAGTATATTGGTTGATATCCTTGAATTCTTGGATAACATCAGGATCAGAAGAAACACCGATCATAGCGCCAGTACGTTGGCCATACATGGTGAAGCCCTTGGACATGGAGTAGCCAACGATGGTCAGCAGGTTTGCAGGCAGACCACCTAATTTCTTGAAGATCTTGCGAACTTCTTCTTTTTCACCAGCATAGTCAATGTAAGCAACATCCAGGAACAGGATGATGTTCTTGCCAGGTTTTGCTGCAGCTTCTTTCAGAATTGCCAATACGTTATCCATATCTTCTTCAGTCAAGCTATAGCCGGTAGGATTATGAGCAGGAGTATTCAGGATATATAACAGGTTATCTTGTTTTTCCAG
>JAKSOK010000012.1 GCA_024405615.1 Phascolarctobacterium sp. | reverse complement strand
CCTGCGACACCCTGCTCCCAAGGCAGGTGCGCTACCAAACTGCGCTATACCCCGACAAATAAAACGCAGGCTATAAGCCTGCGCTAATTTCATTGGTGGAGACGAGGAGAATCGAACTCCTGACCCCCTGCTTGCAAGGCAGGTGCTCTCCCAGCTGAGCTACGCCCCCAAATGTCAGTTAGTGTAGATGGTGGGCCCAGTAGGGCTCGAACCTACGACCAGCCGGTTATGAGCCGGCGGCTCTACCACTGAGCTATAGGCCCAGACGTCAACTTAACTAACAAAGCTATTTTACTACATTATTTTTTATTTGTCAACAATGTAATTTTAATTATTATTTATTTTACAATTAAAACTGGTGCATCAGCATATTGAGAAACCTTAGAGCTTACACTACCTAAAAAGAATTCTGCAATGCCAGATAAACCACGACTACCAATTACAATAAGACTAGCATTTTCCTTCTTAGCTAATGCTAAGATTCTTTCAGAAGGATGACCTACTTCAACACAGTAATCAACCTTGCTCTTATATTTAAGCAAGCGTTCTGCAGCCATTTGCAACACTCTGTCGCCAACCTTTTCTAGTTCGCTATTACCTTCATTGATAGTTTTAGAATCCAGTGGGACAGACAACAAAGAAGCATTATTATATGGTTGAATAACAGTTACCACAATTAAGTTTGATTCAAACTTTTCACCGATAGCAACAGCTTGCTCCAAAGCTCTCCAAGAGCCTTCACTACCATCAACAGGAACTAAAATCTTGTCATACATAATACTTCACCTCTAAAAGAAAACCCATTATAACATATAATATATAAACGACAAAACTTATTCTAAGAAATCCTTCAAACGTCTGCTACGACTAGGATGACGAAGTTTACGTAATGCTTTCGCCTCAATTTGACGAATACGTTCACGAGTTACACCAAAATGTTGACCAACTTCTTCCAATGTACGAGAACGTCCATCTTCTAAACCAAAGCGCAATTCTAACACTTTCTTTTCACGATCGGTTAAAGTAGTTAAAACCTCTTCCAATTGTTCTCTTAAAAGTGTAAATGAAGCAGCATCTGCAGGTGCAGGTGCATCATGGTCCTCAATAAAATCACCCAGATGAGAATCCTCTTCTTCACCAATAGGAGTTTCCAAAGAAACCGGCTCCTGTGCAATCTTCATAATTTCACGAACGCGCTCAACAGAAGTATCCATTTCTTTAGCAATTTCTTCAGGAGACGGCTCACGACCTAACTCTTGCAACAATTGACGGGAAACTCTAATTAATTTATTAATGGTTTCAACCATATGAACTGGAATACGAATAGTTCTAGCTTGGTCAGCGATAGCACGAGTAATAGCTTGACGAATCCACCAGGTAGCATAAGTACTGAACTTAAATCCCTTATTATAGTCAAATTTTTCAACAGCTTTAATCAGACCTAAGTTACCTTCTTGAATTAAATCTAAGAAAAGCATGCCTCTGCCAACATAACGCTTAGCAATACTTACAACCAAGCGTAAGTTTGCTTCAGACAAACACTTTTTAGCTTCGTTGCCTTGAACAGCTACCACTTTCAAAAGCTTCTGATATTCTTCATCAAGTCCTAGAATATCCTCAAACTTTTCGGTAGCAGCGGCTTCACCATCTGCAAGACGTTTTTTAGCTTCAGCTAACAACGCTTGAATAATATAAAGAGAATGTTCATCTTTATCACTAGTTGCTCTTTCAACAACAAATCTGTCGCATTCAGGGATAAAGCAACGATGTTCTACCATCAAACGTTGTAAATGCAAACGTTCATCTCTTGTGAATTCGAAAATCAAATCTTCATAATTTTCGATGGTAAAAGGATTTCCTTCGTTTTGACGAGTTTCTATTTTTTCTAAAACATCATATACCGAACGAGATTTAGTCATGGACCATTCAGCTTGAATAGCTTCTTGACACTTGGACAAAATCATCTCTGTATTATCGCTCTCTTCAAAAGCAGGTGTATCCAGAGCAATTGTTCTCCCATGAATTATTCTTTCAGCATGACGCCCTTTATCCATGCGTTTGGCAAGCTTAACTTCATCCTCCCCAATTAGCAGAGGAACACGGCCAATTTCTTTAAGGTACATACGAACTGGATCATCAATACTAATACCTTCTGGTACAGTAAGATTTGCTAACTCAGTTTCATTAATTTCCCCAAGCTCATCTGACACATCAGCAATGCCGTCTTCACTAATAGGAATAATATCATCAATATTATCAATATCAATATTAGTGTCGTCCACAAAATCAATATTCTTTTTATTTAAAGCTTCATATATTTGCTCAATTTCCTCAGGAGTAATATTTTCCATCCCAGGAATGGCTAAAACATCACTATAGGTGAGAACACCATTTTGCTTCTTACCTTTTTGCACAAGCTCGTTAATTTGCTCTTCTGTTAAATTCTTGGTCGTATTTTCCACAGTGTTCCCTCCCTTCATTGTTTCTTTAGTTTCCATAGAGTTGTCTAATTTCATTCTGTAACCTTTGGCTTTCTAATAACTCATTTTTTAATCTAGCATCTTGAGTCCTATTATACTCTAACGCTAACGCCATATGGCGGGCATATTCCTTTTCTAAATAACTGCTTTTCATGATACGTAAGCAGTCACTAAAGGTCTTTTCCAGCTCAATATCAGCAATCTTATAGGCTGTTACTTCGGCTAAAGTAGAAAGTTCTTCAGTCGTTAAGCCATCGCCGAGGTGATTGTAATCAACCACGCCACTTTGAACTTGACGGAAAAAAGCTTCATACACTTTTCCATATTTTAACTGAACAAACCCCGCCTCCGATAAAAAATCCTGACAATTCGCCAGCAACTCAGGATGCTCTAATAAAATGGAAAGTAGCATGCGTTCCGCTTGCTCCTCAGCGTTTGAGATTTTAACATTTGAAGGTTGCGCTGGAGCTTGACTATAAGCACGCCCCTGCTTTTTAGCAGCTCGATTATATTCTCCAACAATCAAACCTTCGTCTATTGTCAGCTTTTGAGCTATTTTTCTAATATAGCCTGCAGCTTCAATTTCATTTTTGCACTCTAATAGGAATGGTACTATATTCGACACTACTTGTGCTTTTCCTGCAAAATCCGTAACATTATTTTGACGAATCGTCTCTTCCACAAGGAAATCTATACCTTCTGGGGCTTGTTCTAACACTTTTAGAAAAGCCTCTCTGCCATGTTGTCTAATAAATTCATCTGGATCCTTGCCGTCAGGTACTCCTGCAACACGTACCTGCAAACCTTCCTTCGCTGCAATACTTACTGCACGCATGGAGGCCACCCTACCAGCCTTATCGCTATCGTAACAAAAAATCACTTTTTCTGCTGTTCGTCTTAATAGCTTTGCCTGTTCTATAGCAAAAGCAGTTCCCATGGACGCAACAACATTCGTAATTCCTACTGCATGAAGGCTAATGGCATCCATATAGCCCTCAACAACTATTGCACATTTTTCTGTCTTTATTGCTTTAGCAGCGACATCGTAGCCGAAAAGAATCATTCTTTTATTAAACCAAGGGGTTTCACCTGTATTTAGGTATTTAGGCTCACCTTTATCTATAACACGGCCACCAAAACCAACTACTTGCCCTCTAGGATTTTTAATGGGAATCATAACCCTATCCCGAAACTTATCATAAAATCCTTGTCGTTTACCAGGTAAAACCAACCCTGCTTCTTGCAACAGATTAGCATTTATACCTCGCTTACTTAGATTATGTAATAAACCTGTATAACTATTAAGTGCATAACCTATCGAAAAACTTTCTATAATTTCGTCAGTTATTCCCCTATTATGTAAATAATCTAGAGCAGATTTGCCATATTGTGTTTGAGTAAGACATGCATGAAAAAATTTACTGGCTAAAGCATTAACATTAGAAACCTCTTCAGACTTTTTCTCTCTAGCAATTTCCTGAGCCGTTCTCTGATTATTGGGTACAGGAATATTATATTTCTCGGCTAAAAGTTTTAAGGCTTCTTTGAAATCACAGTTCTCACTTTTCTGAACAAACTTGAAAACGTCTCCACCCTCATGGCAACCAAAACAGTAAAAGAATCCTTTTTCACTATCCACAGAAAAAGATGGCGTTTTTTCTCCATGAAAAGGGCAACATCCCCAATATTTCGAACCTTTTCTCTTGAGCGCTACAGAACCAGAAATTACTTCCACAATATCCGCAGCAGCTTTGACCTGCTCTTTAAAATTGTCATATTCTACGTTCATACAATCGCCTCAAGAAAATAAATCACACAAAAAACACAAATAGCTTTTATAATATTTTATAAATATATATTCAATATATTTCAAGAAAATCCTCTTTTCCTAGGAATACAACTTGCTATATTCCATAGAAAAGCTTATAATTAGAGTTAATTTTCTCAAAGAGGTGGTATTATGAGAAAAATAATATTTTCAATTATCTTAACGATTATTATACTTCCTAGCATTTGTTTTGCAGAGCCAATTATAAAAAGCGATTCACGGACCTTTGACATAATAAAAGGTGTTTACGATTTACGAGGCAATGTATTTGTCCAATTTCCAGTTCATGGCAGTAACATGACTATCACGGGTGATATGACCAAGGTATATATGTATCAACAAGAAGTGCATGGTTCAGGTAATATAACTTTAAGTTTTGACAATATGAAATTTTCCTGTGATAAAGTAGATGTGTATAGCAATCAAAGAATTGCTTATCTTGAAGGAAACATGAATTTTAACTCAAACGACTTAAATATTACCTCCGATAGTGGTTCATACAACTGGAAAACAAAAATAGCCATCTTTAATGGAAATGTCAAAGTTAATGGAGAAAGTAAACCTGACAACACAAAATACAACATGGAAACTCAAAGTTTCATAGAATAATAAAAACCTGTTACCTTAATGGTAACAGGTTTTATTTTTTGGTTTGTTATTATTTTACAACTGTAGGCAGCCAAGTAGCCAATTCGGGGAACAGGCACAGCAAGAAGATTTCAAAAGCCATTGCCAAACCGAAAGGAATTACACCTTTAACAATATCAGCCATAGAGCTATCAGGGCTGATACCTTTTAATACGAACAAGTTCATACCAACAGGAGGAGTAATCAAGGCTAATTCAAGATTTAACAGCATTACTACATTGAACCAGATAGGATCAAAGCCTACACTGCAAATCAACGGGAAAATAATAGGCAGAGCAATAAAAATGATAGAAACAGATTCCAAAATAGTGCCTAAAAACAGTAACAGAATATTAATTGCAATGAAGACAAACCACTTATTATTAGTAATACCAACAACAGATTCTGTCAATGCTTGAGGAGCCTCTAAAATGGTCAGTACAAAACCGAATAAGTTTGCACCAATCATGATAGCAAAAATCATACAGGTAGTTTTTACAGTATCCTTCAAAATTTTAGGCATATCCATAGGAGTTAAAGTACGATATACCAACATAGTGATGATAATACTGTAAACAGTACCAATTGCTGCAGCTTCAGTAGGAGTAAAAATACCAGAATAAATACCACCTACAACAATTACCGGTAATAATAAACCCCAGAAGGATTTCTTTAACTCAGTAATACGTTCTTCCCAGGTAGCAGGAGCTTCACGTTTTAAATGTTTAGAACGCATGACAACAATGGTGGTAAATAACAAAGTCATCAATGCGCCAGGGAATACGCCGGACATGAACAGCTTGCCTACAGATTCATCAGTAATAGCACTGTAAAGAATCATAGGAATAGATGGAGGAATTAAAATACCTAAGGTACCACCTGCTGCCACAGAGCCTAAAACAGTTGCACGGTCATAGCCGCGAGACAACATTTCAGGAATAGCAATTGCACCAATAGTAACAGCACAAGCAACAGAAGAACCAGTAATAGCTGCAAATATAGCACATGCAATTACGGTAGCAATACCCAAACCACCAGGAAGATGACGCAACCATTTATTAGCCAATTCAAATAAGTTACTACCAACTTTACCTTCTAACAGGATTTGGCTCATTAGGATGTAAAGAGGAACTGCTGTTAAAACAAAGTCATCTATAGATTGATAACCAATGATAGGAACTTGAGATAAGGCTTCACTAGTACCACCCATGAAAGCAAAGATACCAGCAACACCACCCATACCTAAAGAGAAAGCAACTGGTAGACCAATAAGCAGCAGAGCAAACAGAATAATTGTAAATGTTGCAATCATTATTTGCTCACCTCCTCACCACAGCAAACAACCATAACCTTTTCTAAAAAATCATGAACTAGGTATAAGAACAAAATACCCATACCAATTGGCATAGAAGATTGAGGAATCCATAACGGTGTTTGCAAAGTAGTAGGAGCACAGTTGTTTAACTCATAAGAAAGCATAACCATTTGTGCGCCTTTAACTGTAAAAATAAAGCTATAAAATGCACCTACTAAAGTAGTTACTATTTCTAACATATCACAAGTTTTCTTTGACAGCTTAGAGATCAATAAATCAACATGAATATGTTTCTTAGCTGCATAGGTTACACTCATCCCCAAAAAGCCAGCAATAGTAACACAATATGTAGCTAATTCCATTGTCCATTCGGTGGGAGCATTAAATACGCTGCGGACAACAACTTCATAAGCAATCATCATACCGCAGAAGAAAATTAGCATTCCGGCAAAACAACCCACTAAAAAGGTTAGTTTATCCAAAAAGCTTTTCATACAATTGAGAAAACTTTTCACTGAAAACCTCACACTTCTTAAAAAAGAGCTGCCCTAAGAGCAGCTCCTTTTTCTAACAACTTAAACAATAACTAGGAAATACTTAGGTGTTTATTATTTAGTGCACATTTCGATGAGTTTCTTACCAACTTCACCATTTTCTTTAACGAACAGATCCCAAACAGGTTTGGTCTTTGCTTGCCATACTTTAATGTCTTCCGGAGTCATGGTGTAAAGTTCGCAACCATTTTTCTTCATTTCGTCGTTTGCTTTCAAGTCTTCGGATTTAGCTTGTTTACGGATATCATCACGTACTTCAGCAGCTGCTTCCAACAGAGCTTTTTGTTGGTTAGCACTCAGTTTTTGGAAGGATTTTTCATTCATAGCAACGATAAATTCAGGAGAAGCATTGTTGGTGATGGTCAGATATTTATGTACTTCGTACATTTTACGGCTCATCATAGCAGGAGTACCGGAGATTTGGCCGTCCAGAGTACCATTCTTAATTGCCATGTAAACTTCACCAGAGCTCATGGTAGTAGAAGAAGCACCGATAGCTTTGATGGTTTCAGAAGAATATTTGGAATAACCACGAATCTTCATGCCTTTGAAATCATCAGGAGTCTTGCAGAGTTTCTTGTTGTTAGCAAATTGAACGAAACCATAGTCAGCCCAAATCAAAGGACGAACGCCTTTCTTTTGCAGTTCATCACCTAACATCTTGCCTACGCCGCCATCGATAGCTTTGTCAATTTGTTCATAGGAGGGGAACAGGAAAGGAACGTCAAATACGTTCATAGCAGGAATAACTTGTGCCCAACGACCAACGGTGTTCAGGCCCATATCCAGAGCGCCGGAAACGATAGCATCGTTCATGTTTTTATCTTTGAAGGTAGCGCCTGCTGCAGAAATTTGGATTTCTACAGTGTTGTTGGTTTTAGCAGCAACTTTAGTTTTCAGGGAGTCCATGTTCTTTACCAGCCAGTGAGAAGCAGGTAATTGAGCAGCTAATTTCAGGGTTACTTTTTTGTCTGCGCCAGCTTTAGGAGCATCAGCTTTTTTGTCGCTACCACCGCAACCAGCAACCAGAACTAAAGCTGCAACTAATGCAGCAGCAGTAAATTTTTTAGATAATTTCATAATACAACATCCTTTCTCTTAAGCGTCTTTGCTTTGTAGAATAAAAATATTTTAACGCTAGTAACTTACGTTATAAGCAATAAGCCCAGCATCGTTAACGTAAAATTCCCGAATAAAAAAGCTCCTATCGGAATTCCGATAGGGGCGTAATACGCGGTACCACCCTATATTATACTCTTAACCGTAACGTGGTTTTTAACGCAATACCCTAACAAATGCTCGGGTATCGAGCTCCTGGACCAGAAAACTTTTCTCAATTCTTCAGCTCCCACCAACCGCTGAATCTCTGTAGCATGACCAAAGTTTATTTCCATTCACAGCCTATAAATATAGATTTTTACGACATTGTAGATAGTATATCAAGAGTATTAAATTATGTCAACTACTTTTTTATCTTTTTTAACACTTTTTATATATTTATCATCTTTGATGTCTTTTGTCAGTGGAACCTATCCATTCCTAATATACATCAATAAAATCAATCATCTTTTCTAATTTTCATATATCGCCTCGATATTTATATCTAGAAACTCATTTTTTCTACAGAAATCAAGTTTATATCCCAAAAAATCGGCGCCAATCAGCTTTTTTATTTTGTTTACAGCTTCCACAATTACCACAATTACCTTGAAATTCTTCACCAAAATACTGAAGCATGTATCTTCTCAGACAAACAGATGTATTGCAATATATGGACATTTGTTCTAATAGTCTAAATTCTGCTTTTTTTACTTCACTATCTCCTTCACCGTTTTCAATGAGATAATTATTAATCTTTGAATCTTCACGAGAATATAGCAAAATACATTCAGACGCTTTACCATCTCTGCCAGCTCTACCAGCCTCTTGATAGTAACTTTCTAAATCTTTGGGCATATTATAATGAATAACAAAACGAACATTAGGCTTATCTATTCCCATACCAAACGCATTGGTTGCCACAACAATATTCGCCCGCTCCTCAATAAACGTATTCTGATTATCTCTTCTCTCTGTTGGCGTAAGTCCTGCATGATAACGTATAGCAGTATACCCATTTTCTAATAAAAGCTGTGTAATCGTTTCAACGTTTGCCCTAGTAGCGCAATAAATAATTCCACATTCATCTTTATGATTTGCAAGATATTCTAGCAAACTTCTTTGCTTATCATAAGTGCGTTGAACCTCGAAATACAAATTTACTCTATCAAAACCTGTTATTACCTGCTTAGCATTTTTCATTTCTAATCTCTCGATTATATCCATACGAACATCCGGGGTGGCAGATGCAGTGAATGCTGCCAGTAATGGTTTACGCGGTAATAATCTAATAAAGTTAGGTATTTGATAATAATCTTTACGGAAGCTTCTCCCCCATTGAGATACGCAGTGCGCTTCATCAACAGCAATCATTGTAATATTGGCCTTTTGTGCAAAGGCAATAAATTGCTCATTAGACAATCTTTCTGGTGCAACATATAAAAATTTGCATTGTTTATTTAAAACATCATATAATATTTTTCCATATGCATTACCAGTCATACTACTATCAAGGTAAGCAGCTGGTATACCCTTTTTAGTTAAATTTTCTGCCTGATCCTTCATAAGAGAAATCAAAGGTGATATTACAAGAGTAACTCCTTTTAATAACAATGACGGAAGCTGAAAGCATATACTTTTTCCTGCACCTGTTGGTAATACAGCTAATACAGGTTGTCCTTTTAAGATGCTGCCGACAATTTCTTCTTGTCCCCTACGAAATTCATCATATCCAAAATAATATTTTAAAGCTCTATGCAAGAAATCTGAATTTATTTCCATTACTAACTCCAAAAAAAATGCGAGAATGCCTCAACACTCCCGCATCATTAATCTAAATATTTTTTTCTTTAAAAGAACATACATCTTCCAATATACATTCCTTACACAACGGATTTCTAGCCTTACAAATTTTTCTTCCATGCCAAATAAGCCAATGATGAGCCTGCCCCCACTTTTCTATAGGAATAATCTTTTCTAATTCCTTTTCAGTTTCCAAAGGATCAGTTCCCTGAGCAAGCTTTAATCTATGAGAAACACGGAATACATGAGTATCCACTGCAATTGCCGGCACACCATATATTATGTTTGCCACAACATTAGCAGTTTTTTGACCAACACCCGGTAATTCCATCAAAGCAGGAATAGTATTCGGTACTGTACTATCGAACTTTTCTATTAGCATACGGCTAGCAGCTAGCAGGTTCTTTGCTTTTGCATGATACAGTCCACAATCTCTAATCTCAGCCTCCAGCTGTTCCTGTGTTAAAGCTGCCATTTTTTCCGGAGTATTAAGTCTTGGGAAGATTCTAGCTGTAATTTTATTAACACGCTCGTCAGTACATTGGGCAGATAAAACTACTGCTACCAATAGTTCAAAAGGAGAACCATAGTGCAAAGCAGTTTCAGTTCCCTTATAGGTTTCCTCTAGCCTTTTAATAATTTCTTCACGCTTAGCTTTACGTAACATTAGTTAGTCAAGCTCCTTACAGGCGCAGGAATACGTCCACCACGAGCAATGAATTTATCAGGTTTATAGGTGTTTACCTTAATAATTGGAGCATAGCCTAACAAACCGCCAAATTCTACATTTTCGCCAACTCCTTTACCAGGTACGGGAATTACACGAACAGCAGTAGTTTTGTTGTTAATCATACCAATAGCAGCTTCATCAGCGATAATAGCAGAAATAGTAGCAGCACTAGTATCTCCAGGAATAGCAATCATATCTAAGCCAACGGAGCATACACAGGTCATTGCTTCTAATTTTTCTAAAGTCAGACAACCGCATTCAACAGCATGGATCATTCCTGCATCCTCACTAACAGGAATAAATGCACCACTTAAACCACCAACATAGCTAGAAGCCATCAGGCCGCCTTTTTTAACAGCATCATTTAGCATTGCTAATGTTGCAGTAGTGCCAGGGCCACCACAGCACTCCAAGCCGATTTCTTCCAGAATATGTGCAACAGAGTCACCAATAGCCGGTGTAGGTGCTAAGGATAGATCAATGATACCAAATTGGGTATTCAAACGTTTTGCAGCTTCTTGCGCAACCAATTGACCAACGCGAGTGATCTTGAAAGCAGTCTTTTTGATTGTCTCCGCTACCTCACCAATATCTCCACCACGTACAGATTCTAGTGCGTGCTTAACAACACCAGGACCACTAACGCCAACATTGATAACAGTTTCAGGTTCAGTTACACCCAGAAAAGCACCTGCCATAAATGGATTATCTGGTACTGCATTACAGAATACAACCAACTTTGCACATCCTAAAGCATCTCTATCAGCAGTTCGACTAGCGGTCATTTTGATGATTTCGCCCATTTGTTTTACTGCATCCATGTTTATGCCACATTTAGTAGAACCAACGCTAACAGAAGAGCAAACAATATCAGTAACGTCAAGAGCTTCAGGAATAGAGTTAATTAAATTAATATCACCTTTTGTATAACCTTTATCAACTAAAGCAGAAAAGCCACCAATAAAGTTTACACCAACTTGTTTACCAGCTTTGTCTAAAGCTCTAGCCAAAGGAACATAGTCATTAGCAGTGCAGCTTTCACCAACCATAGAAATAGGGGTTACTGAAATACGTTTATTAATAATAGGTACACCTAACTCAGCTTCAATATCTTCACCAGTTCTAACAAGCTTTTCAGCTTTAGTACAAATCTTATCATAAATCTTTTGAGCTGTTACATTGATATCAGGATGGCAACAATCACGTAAACTAATACCCATGGTAATGGTACGTACGTCTAGATTGTGCTCTGTAATCATACGTGTTGTTTCAAAAATATCATCTAAATTAAAGAGCATGGCAACCTCCTAAATACGATGCATAGCGATAAATATTTCCTCGCTTTGTAAACGTATTTCTACACCAATTTCTTCACCTAATTTTTTCATTGCATCACGAGCATCTTTAATAGAAACATTCGCTTTGTCCATATCTGCCAACATTACCATATTAAAGAAACCATTTAAAATATTTTGATTAACGTTAATAACGTTGATATTCATTTCTGCTAATTTATTACTGACCTTAGCAATGATACCTACCTTATCTTCTCCAACAATAGTCAAAACTAATCTCATACAATATTCTCCTTTCATGTATAGAAAACATATATTATCTTTCAAATAATTATATATAAACTTTAACACAGTTATATACATATACTATTATATTTTATCACAAATTTTACTTTTTGTGTTGTATACATGAAAAAACTACAAATAAAAAAAGCAGGAACTTAAGTTCCTGCTTTTTATAAAGCAATTATTTGCCTTCAACCAGTTCAATGATTGCCATTTCAGCAGCATCACCACGACGGGGACCTACTCTGTAAATACGAGTATAGCCGCCATTTTTATCTGCATATTTCGGAGCAATTTCTTCAAACAGTTTCTTGGTAACGGTTTCGTCAACCAGAATAGCCAAAACTTGACGACGAGCATGCAGGTCGTTTTGTTTAGCCAAAGTAATCAGTTCAGCGGATTTAGCTGCAACTTCTTTAGCTTTGGTGATAGTAGTTTCGATACGGCCATATTTGAAGAAGGAAGTTAAAATGCTACGAAACAAAGCCTTACGGTTGCCGGAATTACGGCCCAGTTTTCTGTAGAATGCCATTGGACTTTTCCTCCTTATTATTCTTCGTCACTATTACGTAAGCCTAAACCCAGATCAAATAATTTCTTCTTAACTTCATCCAGGGACTTACGACCTAAGTTACGTACTTTCATCATGTCTTCTTCGGTCTTTTGACATAATTCTTCAACGGTGTTGATACCTGCACGACGTAAGCAGTTGCTGCTACGTACGGACAGATCCAAATCATCGATGGATAATGCGCCAGGACCACCAGAAGGAGTATCATCACTGTTATCATTATCGCCGATAACGTTAATCATCGGTTTAATGGTATCTCCAGTTTGGAACAGTTTGAGATAATCAATTAAGATGCTGGAAGCCATATTAACAGCTTCATCAGGTCTTACACTGCCATCAGTCCAAACTTCCAGAGTCAACTTGTCATAGTTGGTAACATTACCTACACGAGTATCTGTTACACCAAATTTTACTCTAGTAATAGGAGAATAAATGGAGTCAACAGGAATAACACCGATAGGTTGATCAGGTTGTTTATTCTTATCAGCAGGTACGTAACCAATGCCTTTGTTAACATGAATTTCCATGTTAAATACAGCATCTGTATCTAAAGTAGCAATGTGTAGGCCAGGATTCAAAATCTCTACATCACCTTTAATGTCTGCTGCAGTTACTTCGCCTTCACCTTCGCATTCAATGTGCAGGATTTTTTCTTCGTCGCCTTCCATCTTTAAGCATAAAGCTTTGATGTTCAGAATAACATCTGCAACGTCTTCACGAACACCAGGAATGGTAGCAAATTCATGCAATACACCATCAATTTTTACATAGGTTACTGCAGCACCGGGTAAGGAGGAAAGTAAAACACGACGTAAGCTATTACCAAGTGTAATACCATAACCTCTTTCCAACGGTTCCCATACGAATTTGCCATAGCGTCCATCATCGCTGACTTCAGCGGTGATCATTTTGGGTTTTTCTATACTAATCATGTGCGGAAAGCCTCCTTCTTTCGACTATTACCACAATACGTCTAATAGTTGGGTGGCGTAAGATGATACCTAATTATTTGGAGTACAATTCGACGATTGCTTGCTCTACAACAGGAACATCAATTTCCTCACGAGAAGGATAACGATCAACTTTACCACTCAGGTTAGCAGCGTCCAGAACCAACCAAGCAGGAACAGCCTTGGTAGCCAAGGTTTCGTCCATGCCTTTGAAGTATTCTTTAGAACGGCTAGCTTCTGCAACAGCGATTACATCACCAGCAGACATCAGAGCGGAAGGAATGTCAACGCGTTTGCCATTTACAGTGATATGACCATGTCTAACGATTTGGCGAGCTTGACGACGAGTGTTTGCCATACCCAGACGGAAAACGATATTGTCAATTCTACGTTCCAAAAGGATTAACAGGTTTGCACCAGTAATGCCTTCCATTTTTTTAGCTTTATCATAGTAGCCACGGAATTGTTTTTCCAGTACGCCATAGATAAATTTAGCTTTTTGTTTTTCGGTTAATTGCATGCCGTATTCAGATTTTTTCTTGTTTTGGCGTTTAGCTTGGCGCTTGGATTCTTTAGCGATACCCATAAAAGCAGGAGCTAAGCCTAAGGAACGGCATCTCTTCAGGACAGGAGTTCTATCAATAGCCATCTATGTTATACCTCCAATTAAACTCTTCTACGTTTCGGCGGACGGCAGCCATTGTGAGGAATCGGAGTAACATCTTTAATGGATTGAACTTCGAGACCTGCAGCTTGCAATGCGCGGATTGCAGCTTCACGACCAGCGCCAGGACCTTTAACGTAAACTTCTACGTTCTTCAGACCATGCTCCATAGCAGCTTTGGTTGCCAGTTCAGCAGCGCTTTGAGCAGCGAACGGAGTGCTCTTACGGCTACCACGGAAACCAAGCTCACCAGCGGAAGCCCAGCTCAGTACATTACCTTCCATATCAGCGATGGTAACGATAGTATTATTGAAGGTGGAGCGAATGTGTGCTACACCATTTAATATATTCTTGCTAACTTTCTTTTTGTTGCGAACAACTTTTTTGCCAGCCACTAGTTAATCCTCCCTCGCTAATTATTTCTTCTTACCAGCGATAGTGCGTTTCGGACCTTTACGGGTACGAGCATTATTCTTAGTATTTTGGCCACGAACAGGCAAACCTGCACGATGACGACGGCCACGATAGGAACCGATTTCTACCAGACGTTTGATATTCAGGGATTCTTCACGACGAAGATCACCTTCTACTTTATATTCTTCAACGAGAATCTTTTGAATCTTTGCAATTTCATCTTCGGTCAAATCACGAACGCGAGTATCGGGATTAATACCAGTTTTAGCTAAGATTTCACGAGACAGAGTCAAGCCGATACCGTAGATGTACGGCAGAGCATACTCGATACGTTTGTCTCTCGGTAAATCTACACCAGAAATACGTGCCATTAACGTTTGCCTCCTTATTAGCCTTGTTTTTGTTTATGTTTCGGATTTTCACAAATTACCATAACATGGCCTTTACGTTTGATAACTTTGCATTTTTCGCAAATTGGCTTAACAGACGGTCTTACTTTCATATTATTAAACCTCCTCTTGCCTGTCTTGGTTATTTGAAACGATAAGTAATTCTTCCACGATTTAAATCGTACGGAGTGAGTTCCACGGTAACCCTGTCACCAGGCAAAATCTTAATGAAGTTCATACGAATCTTGCCGGAGATGTGTGCCAGTATTACGTGACCGTTTTCCAACTGTACTTGGAACATTGCGTTAGGAAGAGCTTCTAAAATTGTGCCTTCAACTTCAATTACGTCTTGTTTGGACACTTGAAACCTCCTTATTTACAACCAAGAGCTGCTTTAACATCAGCATATACTTTGTTGATGTCTTGCAGGCCGTTGATATCCATGAAAACGCCTTGTTTCTTATAGTACTCGATTAACGGTTCTGTCTGGGAGTGATATGCACCTAAACGGTTTTTAACGGTTTCTTCTTTATCGTCATCACGTTGATAAAGGTTGCCACCGCATTTATCACACACATCTTCAACCTTGCTAGGATTAAAGGTTACATGATAGGTAGCGCCGCAAGCTTTGCAAATGCGTCTACCAGTTACACGACCAACCAGCTCGGAATCAGGAACAGAGATATTTACAACACCATTTAATTGAATTCCCAAATCCTTCAGAATTCCGTCTAAAGCGATTGCTTGATCCAGAGTTCTGGGGAAGCCGTCCAGCATAAAGCCGTCAGCACATTGGGGCTTGGATAAGCTTTCACGAACGATACCGATAGTAACGCTATCAGGAACCAATCCGCCAGCATCCATATATTTTTTAGCCTCTTTACCAAGTTCAGTGCCTTGCTTTACAGCTGCACGGAACATGTCTCCAGTGGAGATATGAGGAATCTTGAATTCTTCGATTAATTTTTCAGCTTGAGTGCCTTTACCAGCACCCGGAGGTCCCATTAAAAGAATATGCATCTTATTTTCCTCCTATTTCATAAAACCATGATAATGTCTCATGATTATCATAGATTCTAATTGCTTCATTGTATCCAAAGCTACACCAACTACGATTAACAAAGCAGTACCACCGAAATAAATGCCTTCGATGTTAGTCATCCAACCGATTACGTTTGGCATTAGGGCAATTAAAGAGAGGAAGATGGCGCCCGCCAAAGTAATACGGCTCATAACTGTGTCTAAATAATCTGTTGTTGCTTTACCAGGACGTAAACCAGGAACAAAGCCACCATTCTTTTTCAGATTCTCAGACATATTAGCTATATCTAAACTTACTGCAGTATAGAAATAAGTAAAGAAGAGAATCATAAGAATGTAAAGCACTGTGTGGGTTACGGAACCCCATCTAAAGATATCACCCATAGCTTTAACCCAAGGTACATCAACAAACTGAGCAATTGTTGCCGGGAACATCAACACAGAAGATGCGAAGATGATAGGGATAACACCTGCTTGGTTTACCTTTAAAGGAATGTAACTTGAATGTCCACCATAAGCTTTTCTACCAACAACACGTTTAGCGTACTGTACCGGAATTTTGCGAACACCTTGAGTAATGATTACTACGAAAACAATCATTGCCAAGGCGATTGCCGCGAACAAAATTACGTTTAACAGATTAACCGTACCTGCTTGTAGGTATTGGAAAATTATCTTCAGGCCGTCAGGTAAACGAGAAACGATACCCGCGAAGATGATCAAGGAGATGCCGTTGCCGACACCCTTTGCGGTCATTTGCTCACCTATCCACATAAGGAGCATAGTACCAGCCGTGAGGCTTATAGCAATTAAAAAGATAGAAAATATCCCTGGGTTATTAATTGCCATACGCAGACCATAGGCCATGCCACAAGCTTGAATGAAGCCTAAAACTACCGCCAGCACACGAGTTAGTTTGTTGGTCTTCTTAAAGCCTTCCTCACCCTCCTTAGACCATTGTTCCAAAGTTGGAACAACGACCTTCAGGAGCTGAAGTATAATTGAAGCATTAATATATGGGGTAATACTCATAGCAAAAATTGAGAATTTGCTCAAGGCGCCACCACTGAACATATCCAGTAGTCCGAAGAGGTTACCACTACGGAAGAGCTGTTCAATAACAGCTGCATTTACGCCTGGAACAGGTATATGTGTTCCAGCCCTGAATACTACGAACATGGCTAGAGTAAATATAACTTTTTGCCTGAGTTCTGTAATCTTAAATATGTTTGCAAGGGCTGCTAACACTTTAGATCACCTCAATCTTACCGCCTGCTGCAATGATTTTTTCTTCAGCAGTTTTGCTGAAGCCCATAGCTTGTACAGTAAGTTTCTTGGTTAATTCGCCACCACCAAGGATACGGATACCATCGCGTACGTTTTTGATGATGCCTTCTTCGATTAACATAACCGGTTCAACAACGGTACCGTCTTCGAAGCGATTTAATACGCTAACATTAATTTCAACGTATTCTTTACCAAATTTATTGTAGAAACCACGTTTCGGTAAACGCAGGTACAAAGGTCTTTGACCACCTTCGAAACCAGGGCGTTTAACGCCGCCGGAACGGGATTTTTGGCCCTTTTGGCCTTTACCAGAGGTTTTGCCCAAGCCAGAGCCTAAACCACGGCCAACACGAATGTGTTTTTGTTGAGAACCAGGAGCCGGAGATAATTCGTTCAAATACATCTTCAATACCCTCCTTAAGCTTCTTCAACCTTCACGAGATGTTCAACTTTGTGAATCATGCCGCGAATGACTTTATTGTCTTCTTGAATTACGCTAGTATTAATTTTGCCTAAGCCCAGAGCTCTTACGGTTGCGCGTTGATCTTGAGAGTAACCGATCAGGCTGCGGGTCAGAGTAATTTTTAATTTTGCCATTATAATAACTCCTCTAGATTAGCCTAACAGTTCTTCAACAGTCTTGCCACGCAGAGCAGCAACTGCTTCAGCACTCTTCATGTTCTTCAATGCTTGAACGGTAGCAGCTACTACGTTATTAGGATTGGAAGAACCTTGAGATTTAGTCAGAATGTCATGGATGCCTGCCAGCTCCAATACGGCACGAACGGGGCCACCAGCGATAACGCCGGTACCAGGAGCAGCGGGTTTCATGAATACGCGGCCAGCACCAAAGATGCCAACGGTTTCATGAGGAATGGTAGTACCAACCAGGTTAACTGCTACCATATTTTTCTTAGCGTCTTCTACGCCTTTGCGGATAGCTTCAGGAACTTCTGCAGCTTTACCCAAACCATAGCCAACATGGCCATTTTCGTCACCAACAACAACTAATGCTGCGAAGGAGAAACGACGGCCGCCTTTTACAACCTTAGCAACGCGGTTGATGAATACGACTTTTTCTTGTAAGTCGCTTTCTTGTTTTTCAAAGTTTGCCACTTTATTCCCTCCTTCTCTTAGAATTCCAGACCAGCTTCACGAGCTGCTTCTGCCAGAGCTGCTACACGACCATGGTACAGATAACCACCACGATCGAATACAACTTCTTTAACACCCTTAGCCATTGCTTTTTCTGCAATTGCTTTACCTACAGCCTTAGCTGCTTCAATGTTACCACCGTAGTTTTCCTTCATGCCAGCTTCTACAGTGGAAGCTGCAGCGATGGTTACACCAGCTACGTCATCGATAACTTGTGCATAAATGTTGGACAAGGAACGATATACATTCAGACGAGGTCTTTCAG
>JAKSOK010000119.1 GCA_024405615.1 Phascolarctobacterium sp. | reverse complement strand
CGAACAGCACGGTTACCACCAGCATTAGTAGCTAAGTTACCACCAATTAGGCAGCTTTCTGCAGAGCACGGATCGCCTGCATATAAGAAACCTGCTTCATTCGCCATTTTTTGAATATCAACAGTACGTACACCAGCTTCAACAACCATGTACATACCAGTAGTATTCATTTCAATAATATGATTCAAACGAGTTGTCAGCAGAATAATACCACCGCAAACGGCAATAGCACCATCAGCTAAACTAGTACCACCACCACGTACAGTAACAGGAACATTATATTTGTTGCACAGCTTTACAATAGCTGCAATTTCTTCTGCATTTGCAGGAATAACAACAGCCTCAGGAACAACAAAACGACGAGGATCATATTCTTCGTCAGTTTTATATTGATCAAGGCGCTCAACGTCAGTAATAACATAATCAGCACCAACGACAGCCACTAATTCAGCAATCATTTCCGCGCTAACTTTATTATAAGTCTTCATGTTTATCCTCCTAAAATATCTATAGCATTGTAGAAATATACAATTCTTCAAATTAATATTATATACCAAATCAAATTATTCTGCCATAGTTTTTAAAGGAAAACTTAAAGTATCCACAAATACATTTCATCTATAAAAGCAAAAACACTAGCCGACCTAAGCCAGCTAGTGTTGATATATTTTTGATATTAGAATTTGTAGGAATAACCGATAGAAATAATCTTAGCATAGTTGTTGTGGGTATGAGTAGAACCCGCTTCACTTGCAAAAGACAAATCTCCGATTTGCTCATGTGCATAGGCAACTGCAACGGTTTGTTTTTTATCATTGTATTGCATACCAATAGAATAAGTACGGCGCAAACCAGTGGGAACAATAAAATCGCCACCGTTGTAAGGAATTGCATGATCGTCAAAGGAGAAGCCTAACATACCAATGTACTTGTCAGAGAATTTGTGCTCATAACCAACCGCATAACGCCAAGTATCTCTGTAACCTTTATAGTTGTCACTCTTAGGGCCTAAGGGGAAACCTGAACCAAAAGCAATATTTAAAGCATCATATGTATGCCAATTGGTACGGGTTGCATTTAGTTCTACGCGGTTTTTAGCATCGAATTTATGATTGTAGCCAATTGACCATTGATCCGGTAAAGTAACGATACCATAAGCGCTATGTTTACCATTAGTACCATAAACCTCTGCATCTGCCTCTAAAGAATGTTTAACCTTGCTACGATATACCACGCCAACTTCGTTCTTCTTATCGAAAGCATAATTAGCTGCAACATTCCAGCCTAATGCGTAGGTATCACCTTTTAAATGCATAGTAGTACTGCCTATTTTACTAAGGTCTTTATTCAATTCTAACCCAACATAATTTATTTCTGCGCCAACTGCTGCAGACCATTTAGAGTCGAATTTATGAGCATAAACTGGGGTAATAGATAAACCATTCATTTTAGCAAACAGGTTATTCAACGCTGCATAAGTGCCGGGTTGGAAACCGGAAACCATTCCGTAACGAGTATATGCACCAATACCAATCCAGTCTTTTTCAGTCATCTTTTTAGCTAAATAGGTACCAGGAACAATACCAGGATGAATTCTGTTTCTACCACTTTCTACAGTAATGCCATATACAGGATGGGTAGTTTCATATCTGCCATGAGGAGAAATATAAGTAGCATTAACGCCAATACCAGCACCTTCTAATTTTGTTAAAGAAGCAGGGTTTGCAGCAACCATGGAAACATCATTTTCTGCAAACATACGAGCGCCACCCATAGCAACGCCTTCAGCAGACCATTGTACAATACCAAAACCTTCAGCACCTGCAACTTGAGGTACTGCTAATGCTGCTAAAATTGCAGCAGCCAATAAAGCTTTCTTCTTCATAATATCCTTCTTCCTCTCATCAACTCATCACGAGAAATTTAACAATCCCAAAGTATAAAGCTTAATTTTTACCTGAAATTATAGCCTACACCCATATGTAGATATTGTACCACAAACGGTTAATTTTTCTAGAAAAACCTTTAATCGAACGTTTTAATCGAACGATTAAAAAAGAGCAGAAATTACTTTCTGCTCTAACATTTTAATTTTCCGGAGACTCTTGTGGAATCTCTATTTTCATATTTGTTTTTATACCAACAGCTTCATCCGCTTTACGTTTAAGATAACTAGCATATTGTTTTTCTCTTACTTCTTCCATAGTTGGAGTATTAAACTGTTCCCACGGCAAATATTGAAGAGTAGTGCAATGCATATACTTTTCAAAGCTTACTTGAGAATCAGACTCCGCTGCTGCTTCAGCAATATCCCTTTTGCCTGCATCAGACAAAGGGAAATATTTATAGGCTTCTTGCATATAAGCCACAGCTCTAGCGTAATCACCTTTTTCCCCGAAACGCTCTGCTAAAAATTTATTGCCGTAGAATAAATATTGATTAATTTCATCATTTTTATTCTGTTCTTCCATTTTTACCATGCATTCATCAAGAGCTTCCGCCATGTTACCACTAGCATATTTTATATCTAAACGTCTTGCCCAAATAGCACCACGTTTCGCAGAATGCATAGGATGCTTATATTCCTTACAGATAGCATAAGCATTATCATAATAATATAAAGCCGCTTCCTGCTTTTGAGTCAACATCCAGATTATTTCTCCAAGATCTCGCAAACACATACATTTATGCTCAGCATCGCTTAAGCCTACCTCTGGGTATTGATCCATATTGATTTCAATATCACGAACAGTACTAAGCACTCGCATAGCACCTTCGATGTCCTTCATTAAAAATAACATTCTACCAACAATGCTTCTGCAATGCCAATCATCATAATCTTTAATAAAATCAGGAGGAATAGGTATATGGTAGCTTGCTACTTTTTGGACATATCCTTGCCATTCTTCAAATTCCATAAATTCTCCTTTTAATTGCCTCTAACATATTCGCGTGGAACACGAGGACTAACAGCACAAATCAATTCGTAACAAATAGTATCTGCCCATTCTGCCACTAATTCCATAGGCAAATCGCGACCGCCAAAAACGACAACTTCATCCCCAACCTTAACATCAGGAATATCTGTAACATCTAGCATAATCTGGTCCATACATACCTTGCCTACAATAGGAGCCTTTTCATCATTTATAAGCATGTAGCCCTTGTTAGATAAATGACGACTAACACCATCAGCATATCCTATAGGAATAGTTGCAATCACGCTAGTCTTTTTTGTAGTAAAGCTTCTGCCATAACCAATAGACTCTCCTGCAGGCAGTGTTTTCACAAATGCAACCTGAGTTTTAACAGTCATAACAGGTTCAAAATTTTTATAGCAATCAATCATATGTGCAGGATGTAGACCATAAAGAGTTATTCCCTGACGCACCATATCCAATTGATATTCTTCCAGCTCAGTAATTGCCGCACTATTAGCAATATGTCTAATAGGAATTTTAACTCCTTCAGCCTCAATCAGTTTAAGTGCTTCCTGGAAACGCGCAAATTGATAGGCGGCATAGTCCTTATCATCAGCATCCGCTGTTGCAAAGTGAGAAAAAACCCCTTCAATATATATACCTGGCAAACTAGCTGCTAACTTAGCAAATTTACCAGCATCTTTCACATGCACGCCAATACGATGCATACCAGTATCTATCTTTATATGAATTTTAGCCTTAGTATGCTGACGTAAAGCAGCTGCATTTAAAGCATACAAGCGCTCCTCATCAAAAACAGCATGGCTAATATCATAACGAACTACCAAATCAGCAACATCTGGCAGCATAGCACCTAATACCAAAATAGGCAAATCAATACCTGCATCACGTAAAGCAACACCCTCCTGCAACAATGCTACAGCAAAAAAATCTGCTCCATTTCGAGCAGCTTCCTGTGCCACACGCACTGCACCATGCCCATAAGCATCAGCCTTAACTACAGCACAAAGCTTAGTTCCAGGCTTTAGACTCGCCTTGGCCACACGTACATTATGAGCTACAGCATCTAAATTAATTTCAGCCCAAGCTCCTCGTTGAATATACATGTCAAGACCTCCATAAAATTACCTTGTCTATACAAAATAGAATTTATTATTAAATTATAGCATATAACTTGCTATATAATTTGTCAAATTCTTTCTTAGAATTACAAGATTTTTTCCAATTCAATAAGCTTGTGAATAACATAATCCAGCTTTACTGTGTCATTCTCCGGCAATGGCTTATTATCATAGTTAAACCAGCAACAACGTACGCCCATGTTATTACCGCCTTGCATATCACTAGTTAGTGAATCACCAACAACAAGAATCTCATCCTTGGGCACCTTTGGTATTTGTGCTTCCACATAATCAAAAAACAACTTTGAAGGCTTTTCATAGCCTATTTGGTCTGATATAAATACTCCATCAAAAAGCTTATCCAACCCAGAATTTTTAAGTTTTAAAGCCTGAGCTGTACTGGTACCATTAGTAATAGCGTATTGAAGCACCTTTCCCTTGAGATTGGCGACTATTTCATATGCCTGCTCATGAAAGAATACTTTTGCCCCTAAATTTTGCTGATAAAGCTCATTAAATTCCTTGTATTTAGTAAAATTAATACCTTCACCCTCGAAAAAAACTGCAAAACGATCTTCCAAAACTTGTTGCTTGGTTATTTCTCCACGCTCCATTCTTTTCCAATGGATTTCATTAATTTTAGAATATCGCTTAATCATTTCTTCAGTACATTCACCTAAGCCAAAGTGTTCCATTGTAGAACAAATAGCATTACGCTCTGCCGGATAGAAATCTAAAATAGTTCCATCCATATCCCAAAGAATTATTTTAAAATGCTTCGGTTGTAAATCTAGCATAAAGTTTCACCAGTCCTTAAGTTTCTACCTATAATAATACTATTTTTCCTAAAAAAGCACAACAAAAAGAGAGGATGTATGCATCCTCTCTTAACTTAGACTAGATTATTTACTCATCTTTTCACGCAGCATTGCTTGAACCATAGGCGGATTTGCTTTACCACGAGATTGCTTCATAACTTGACCAGTCAAGAAGCCAATTGCTTTTTCCTTACCAGCCTTAAAGTCAGCAACAGATTGAGGATTAGCAGCCAAAACAGCATCAACTAAAGCTTCAATAGCGCCAGCATCGCTTACTTGTTCCAAGCCCAATTCTTTAACCAAAGCTTTTGCAGACTTATTATCTTTAATCATTTCAGAGAAGACTTTCTTACCAGCTTTGGAGTTGATAACATTGTCCTTCAACAAATTAGTTAATTCAGCCAGATTTGCAGGAGTAACGATAAAATCAGCAATAGAAATATTTTCGTTATTCAGATAAGCAGCAACATCACCTAACAGCCAGTTAGCAACGCCTTTACCATCTTTAGCAGTCTTAACAGCTTCATCAAAATATTCTGCCATTGCTTTGGTAGAAACAATTTGAGATGCATCAAATTCGCTCAAATTATAGTCTTTCATCAAGCGAGCTTGGCGTTGAGCCGGCAGTTCCGGCAGAGTTTCACGAACACGTTCAATCCAAGCATCATC
>JAKSOK010000118.1 GCA_024405615.1 Phascolarctobacterium sp. | reverse complement strand
GAAATGCCTATGCTTGATAAAAACAGCATAGTTTTAGGCGAAGAGGCGCAAAGCTTTTTGGAAGAAAAGGGTCCCGAGGAAACTATGAAGCTGTTAGGAAAACAGTTAGTAGAAGGCGTAAGTGGTGCTGCCTATGCTGATTTGTTTAATCAGTACTACGAGGGTAATTTGTCTAAGAAAAATATTCTGGATCGCTATGACGAGATGATAGTTTTGTCCGAGGATGTTTGTTTAGGTATGGTCAAGCTGGGGGAATACTATACTCCGGACATCATTACGGAAGCTTATCCTGAAAATGGCAACTTTACCATTATTTCCCAAGCTACCATTTTGGAGCTTGCAGGTAAATTTGCTGAAGGTTGCTATGACTATAAAATTGCCGAAAAGAAGCTTTGGAACGAATTCTTTTATTTTGTAAAGGATAATTTGGATATTGGCCGCAAAGCTGCAGAAGGTCAAGGCTTTGTTGCGGAAGAAGAACCTCCTGTGGATGAAATCGAGGCAACCTTACGTATGCTTATTGCAGCAGATATGAAGGCTAGAAGAAGATAAAATATCTTTATTATATCCATTGCGACATTTCTAATTACGTAGTATAATCATAATGATATGCATAAATATTTATTCTTTTTATTGAGGAGAGTCAAATGAGAAAAGTAGTTAAATTTGGTGGCAGTTCTCTGGCTAGCGCAGAGCAATTTAAAAAAGTTGGCGCAATCATCAGCAGTGATGCGTCTAGAGTCTATGTTGTACCCTCCGCACCGGGTAAAAGAGATTCTAAAGATACTAAAGTTACAGACATGTTGCTGCATGTCTACAAAACAGCTTCCGAAGGCAAGGATATCAGTGCTGAAATTGAAGCTATTAAAGCTAGATATAATGAAATCATTACCGGTTTAGGCTTAGAAGGCTTTACTCTGGATCAAGATTTTGAAGAGATTGCTAACAGCCTGAAAACTGAACCTGAAAAAGATTATACCGCTTCTCGTGGTGAATATTTGAATGGTAAAATCATGGCAGCTTATCTGAACATTCCTTTCATTGATGCTAAAGATGTTATTTTCTTCAATGAAGATGGTAAGCTGAATACCTATAAAACTGAGAAGATGCTGGGCGCTAAGCTGGCAGAAAATCCCAGAGCAGTTGTACCTGGCTTCTATGGCATGGGCAAAAATGGCAAGGTTAAGACCTTCTCCAGAGGTGGTTCTGACGTTACCGGCTCCATTGTAGCTCAAGCAGGAAGAGTTGACGTTTACGAAAACTGGACTGACGTATCTGGCTTCCTGACTGCAGATCCTCGCATTGTTGATAATCCGGAACCCATTAAATACATCACCTATAGAGAATTGAGAGAGCTGTCCTACATGGGCGCTTCCGTACTCCATGAGGATGCAATTTTCCCTGTTAGACAAGTTGGTATTCCCATCAACATCAGAAACACCAACATTCCTACCGACGAAGGTACCTGGATTGTAGAAAGCACCGCTCATAAGCAAGAGCATGTAATCACCGGTATTGCTGGTAAGAAAGATTTCTGCACCGTATTCATCTCCAAGGCTATGATGAACTCTGAGATTGGCTTCTGCCGTAAGGTTCTGCAAGCTTTCGAAGACAACAACATTTCTGTAGAACATTTGCCTTCCGGTATCGATACTATGACCGTAGTTGTTCATGAGGAAGAATTCATGGAGAAGGAACAAAAGGTAATCTCCGGCATTCACCGTTTGGCAGCTCCTGATTCCATTGAAATTGAATCCGGTCTGGCTCTGATTGCTGTTGTAGGTCGTGGCATGAGATCTGCTAGTGGTACTGCTGGCAAGCTGTGCACCGCTTTAGCACAAGCTGGCGTTAACATTAAGATGATCGACCAAGGTTCTTCTGAACTGAACATCATCATCGGTGTTAGAAATAGAGACTTTGAAGTTGCAACTAAAGCAATTTATGCTTGCTTCATTGGCTAATTAAAGACAATAAAAATACCTCCTTCGGTTAGTAGCTTGTTATTACTAACTAAAGGAGGTTTTTTGTTGGTTAGCTTATTTCTGTTGGTTGTTTGGAGAAGTATCTTGAGCAACAGTGTTACCTGGAGAATAGGGGTTAACGTTCTTTAATTCAGCATTAGTGTTTCCAGGTGAATAAGGATTAACGTTCTTTAGCTCGCTGTTAGGCCTGTAGGTTTTGCTGGAGCCGATAACCCAGCCGAAGAAAAGAGTAACGGCAAAAGTGCCAAATACCCATAAGCCGGCTACTACAGCTGCAGGATACCAGGAAAGGTTGAACCACAGATGCACACACCAAAGGGCGAAGGCAACTGCGCCTATTTCCCAATTTAAGATCATGTTAATAAGCCAGCAAATGATAAAGCCGCTATCCATATTGGTATGTCGCATAGGAACTCCTTTCTCCGTTACGGTACGAAAATTATTGTGTTCAAAGGGTATGCAGAAAACTTAGTCTGCTAAAACCTTAACAACGATTTTTTGCACAGCGCTAGTTGCTGCTAAATCGCAGTTGGGACGATGCAATTCCCAGGGAAAGAGAATGCAGAAGTCACCTGCTTTTAAATTAGCGCAGTTCAATTCTTGAGGATCTTCGTAGAAAGCTACGTCGTTGGTTGCAAATTTATCCTCTGTTAAAACACAGGTAGGACGTAAAGGAGCGTACCAGATGGTTTCTTCGCCTTTACCAACGAATTGCACGTCAATGTATTTGTTGTGCTTTTCGGGACGACGGTCAGCTTTAGGCTCGGTGTCGTAGGTGTTGATACCAGCATAAATGGTTCGGCCTTCGATTTCAATTTCGCCATTAGGCAGCTTGCTGAAATCAGTTTCAGCGATGAATTTTAATGCGGTTTGCAGACGCGGACTAACATAGGGTAATAATTTAGCGATATCTTGAACATTTCCTTGAATCATGGTAAATCTCCTTTTATTTTGCGACCTGCTGGAATTTAAGCAGGCTCTGATAGTTTTATTTATCAATATCATTATACATCACAGCAAGGTAACAGGTCAATTTGCAAAGAGAGGCTAAGAAAAATTTTTCGTAACCATGGGAAAATGGTATCTCTTTAATCTAAGTTGTGCTATAATATATTGTTAGACTTAAAGAATTGAGGTAGAGAGATGTTTACCATTCGAGATGACGTTCGTTTTAGTGAAACTGACATGATGGGGGTCGTTTATCATCCTAACTATTTGCATTGGATGGAAATGGGCCGCATTGATTATTTAAAACGCTGCGGAGTAACTTTAAATGAGTTAATGGCAGACGGAATTCTGTTTCCTATTACCGAGGTTTCTACACAATATAAAAACTCTTTGACCTTGGGCGATAGCTACGAGGTACAAACTACCATGAGTGGCTTGAACAAGGCGAAAATGGAATATACCTACAAGATTATCCGTTTACGAGATGGTGCTGTGGCGGTAGAAGGCTACACCAGAAATCTGTTTACAGATACTCAAGGCAAAATTAAGCGTTTACCTGACCATTGGTTTAAGAAAATAAATGATGTTTATCAGCAAGAGGAGAAAAAGCATGAGTGAATTATGTGATCAATATAAAATAGTTCCTGTGCCTACAAGAATTTTGACTCATCACGATGATATTTGTGAAGCAATTCTTGAATATGGCAAGGATAAAATTGGCCCTAATGACGTAGTCTGTGTAGCAGAAAGCGTTGTAGCTATTACCCAAGGTATGGCAAAGCGCAACGAGGAATTTAAACCCTGCTTCGTAGCAAAGGTGCTGAGCCATCTGTTCCCCTCCAAGGGTAGTATCAGCAGCTGGTACAGCATGCAAGCGCTTATTGATGAAGAAGGTACAGCTAAGGTTGTAATTGCGTTTTTCATGGGCTTAGCTGCTAAATGCGTAGGCATCAGCGGTACCTTCTACCGTCATGCAGGCTATCAGGCTCGTCTGATTGACGATATTACCGGCACCATGCCTCCCTATGATAAGCATATCGTTTATGGCCCTAAGGAGCCTGTTAAGGTGTCTGAGGCTATTACCAAGGCTTGTGGCTGCTTTGGTGCTGCTATAGCGGACGTTAACGACCTGAAGCGTTCTCACATTTTAGGCGTTTCTAAAGGTGTGGATGCAGATAAGGTTTCTCAAATCTTGATTAACAACCCCTTTGGTAATGGTAGCGAGAAGACTCCTATCTGCATTATCAAGGATTACAACAAGGCGTAAGGAGGAAGAAAAATGCTGTGTATTTTAGAAATTCTGGTAGCCTTGGTGGTTCTGGCTGTAATTGTTGTTGGCGTTTATATTAAGGCTCAAGGCGATGCAGAAATGCTGGTGGAAGTTGGCAAGCGTACTACCGCTGTTAAAGTAGCTGAGGATGGCGAGCGTTTAGACTTTGAAGTTGAGGTTCCTTACCGTAATGCTGGTAAGCAAGAGGGAACCATCATCGACGCTTATATGCGTATTTACCTGCCGCAAGAGCAATATGCAGATGTGCTGCTGCGTGGTAAGGTAAACCTGAAGGGCGTTAAACGTGATGACGACTATTTTGAAGCTGTACTGGTTCCTGAAGGAACTGGCAAGACTTTGCTGTTACGCTTCGAAGCTTATGCTAAGAACGGCAAGACCATTGCCGAAGCAATTAATGGCATGCCTGATGTAGACATCGCTCTGTACGCAGATTGCCGTGGTCGTGGTGCTCTGTTTACCGTTAAAGAATTCTTAACCTTAAGCGCAGAGGAAATGCGTGCTCTGGTAAAATAATTTTAACTTATGACTCCGAACTTTTTTAGGTTCGGAGTTTTTCTTTTGCTTATTTTATGCTATAATATAAAATGAAAAATTGTTCGCTTAGCGTAAGCGGTTTAGACTAATAGAAGTTTTTTAGCAAGCAGAAGTAGATTGAAAGTTAGTTGCTCTGGAGGTAGAAAATGAAGCTTATTTCCTGGAATGTTAATGGTTTAAGAGCGTGTATGAATAAAGGCTTTAAGGATTTTTTAGTTGGTGCTGATGCGGATATGTACTGTCTGCAGGAGACCAAGATGCAAAGAGAACAGGCGGATTTTGAGTTTCCTGGCTACGAAGAATATTGGAACAGTGCAGAGAAGAAGGGCTATAGCGGAACAGCGATTTTTAGTAAAACTGCGCCGTTGAAGGTAACTTATGGTATTGGTATTGAGGAACATGACCACGAAGGTCGTGTAATTACTGCCGAGTACGAAAAGTTTTACCTGGTTTGCTGCTATACTCCCAACTCCCAAAGAGAATTGGCTCGCTTAGATTATCGCATGCAATGGGAGGATGCTTTCCGCGCTTATCTGTGTGAACTGGACAAAACAAAACCTGTTATTTTATGTGGCGACCTGAATGTTGCTGCGGAAGAAATCGACCTGAAGAATCCGAAAACTAACCATTTTAATGCTGGCTTTAGTGATGAGGAACGCGCTAAATTCCGCGAATTAAAAGCGGCAGGCTTCACCGACAGCTTCCGTTTGCTCCATCCGGAGGAAGTGAAATATAGCTGGTGGTCCTATATGTTTAAGGCTCGCGAAAAGAACGCAGGTTGGCGTATTGACTACTT
>JAKSOK010000117.1 GCA_024405615.1 Phascolarctobacterium sp. | reverse complement strand
AAAAACAAGCTCAAGAAGCTATGAAAGAAGAAGCTACTCGTTGCAACATGTTCTATGTTAACGAACGTTGGTTGGGCGGCATGATGACTAACTTCAAAACCATCCAAACCCGTATCAACCGTCTGCGTCAACTGGAAGCTATGGAAGCTGACGGCACCTTCGAACTGCTGCCTAAGAAAGAAGTTATCGGTCTGAAAGCTGAAATGGCTAAATTAGATAAATACCTGGGCGGTATCAAAGACATGAAAAAGCTGCCTGGCTGCCTGTTCATCGTTGATCCTCGCAAAGAACACATCGCTGTTCTGGAAGCTCATCGTCTGAACATTCCTATCGTAGCTACTGTTGATACCAACTGCGATCCCGACGAAATCGATCATGTAATTCCTGCAAATGATGACGCTATCCGTGCTGTAAAACTGTTAACCGCTAAAATGGCTGACGCTGTACTGGAAGGTCGTCAAGGCATGCAAACCGAAGAAGCTGCACAAGCTCCGGTTGCTGACGCTGAATAATTATTAGTTTTAGAGAATAGAGGAGGATACTAACATGGCTGCTATTACTGCTGCATTAGTAAAAGATCTGCGCGAGCGCACTGGCGCTGGCATGATGGACTGCAAAAAAGCTCTGGTTGCTTGCGACGGCGACATGGATGCTGCTATCGACTTCCTGCGTGAAAAAGGTTTGGCTGCTGCTGCTAAAAAATCTGGCCGCATTGCTGCTGAAGGCGCTGTTCTGTCCTACGTTAGCGAAGATGGTAAATGCGGTGCTATCGTAGAAGTTAACTGCGAAACCGACTTCGTTGCTAAAACTGATGACTTCAAAGCTTTGGTTGTTTCCATCGCTAAACAAGTTGTTGACGTTAAACCTGCTGATTTGGCTGCTTTATTAGCATCTGAAAAAGACGGTGTAACTGTTGAAGCTATGGTAACTGCTGCTACTGCAAAGATTGGTGAAAAGATTTCTCTGCGTCGTTTTGCTCTGTACAACAACCCTGAAGGCCAAGTTATTTCTTATATCCATATGGGTGGTAAGATCGGCGTTCTGGTTAACATGGCTGGCGGCACTGTAGAATTGGGCAAAGATGTTGCAATGCAAATTGCAGCTGCATTCCCCAAATATCTGAACCGTGACCAAGTTCCTGCTGAAGAAATTGAGCATGAAAAGGCTGTTCAATCTGAAAAATTCCGTCAAGAAGGCAAACCCGAAAAAATGATTGAAAAAATCGTTATGGGTTCTATCAACAAATACTTCAAAGAAGTATGCCTGGTTGACCAAGCATTTGTTAAAGATGACAAAATGTCTGTTGCTCAATTGCTGAAGAACAACAATGCTGAAGTAGTTGAATTTGCTCGTTTCCAAATGGGCGAAGGCCTGGAAAAGAAAAGCGAGGATTTTGCTGCTGAAGTTATGGCTCAAATGCAATAATAAAGTTTTTCTGATTAAATACGGAGTAGAAATACTCCGTATTTTTTTGTACAAAAATACCCCAAGAGTATTTGCTCTTGGGGTTACTTTTATGTATTTTACTTTTATGGTTTTTCAGCTAGTACTCTAATTGTTAAATCAGTTAATACTTTGATTGCTCCTTCAAGAGCATCGATATTCATGTGCATTTCCGGATCGTGAAGACCACATACCATATCTACACCAATACCTAGACTTGCTGTCTTTAAATGGGGGCGTTCCTGCTTGAAGAAATTGAAATCTTCACCAACTGTAATAGAAGTAGAAGGTAAGAGACCTTGCGTTCCTAGTTCCTTAACTATACATTCTTGAGTAAGCTTAAAGAGGGAAGGATCTGCTTCTGCTGCAGGACAGGTTCCTACAATATGACAATCTGCTTCTGCACCATAAACTTTTGCTGTAGATTCTACTAAATTTCGCACTTTTTCTCTAAGAACTAGCATTTCTGGATTAGAGGTAGAACGTAAATCAAAGCCGATGGTGACTTTATCACAGATAGCATTGAGAGAACCAGAACCACCCAGAAAACGAGTAGTTTTGACACTGCCGCCAAGTAAGGGATTAGTATGTAAGGCATTGATACCAGCTACTATGGCCGCACCAACATCAATGGCATTGATACCGAGATGGGGCTGAGAACCATGAGCAGCTAAACCACGAATTTCACCTTCTATTAAAGTGCAAGCTGTCCAGTTGATTTGGGGAATAATTTGACCTGCTTTAGCCATGTCACTGGGCATGACATGAAAACCGAAAGCATAGTCCACATCGTCTAGAACACCGGCATCTAATAAAACTAATGCACCTTTGCCAATTTCTTCGGCAGGCTGGAAAAGTATTTTTACTTTACCACATGGGAGACCTTGTTCTTTTAATAGTTCTGCAACACCTAGAACAGTGGTCATATGTGCATCATGACCACAAGCGTGAATTGCTTTATTGCTACCGTCAGATTGTTTAAAAAGTAAACAATCCATGTCGGAACGAACTGCAGCAGTAGGACCAGGCTTACCGCTGTCTAAAATACCAACAACTGCTGTAGTGTCACCAACGTTTTCTTCGACTTCATAGCCTAATTCACGGAGTCTATTTGCTAAAAAAGCTGCAGTTTTAACCTCTTGAAAGGCCGGCTCAGGAATGGAGTGGAGAAAGGGCCAAACCTTATGAATATGTTTTTGAATATCCATTCTTTTTCCTTTCAAAAATAGGCAGTCTGCTATGACAGACTGCCTAAATTATTATTTCTTGTTTTCATCCCAACCAACATATAAGGAACCGGGGAAGGTTTTCTTCATCCATTCAGCATTTTCTTTAGATTGATATGCTTCTTGGAAAATCTTGAGGCGAGGATCTTTTAAGGTACCTTCTTGAACAGCTACGATATTTACATATTGAGAATCGTTAGTTTCTTTAACGATAGGATCTTTAGCAGGGTTCAAGCCAGCATTCAGAGCATAAGTGGTGTTGATTGCTGCACAGGTCAGATCGTCTAACATACGAGGAATAGCAGCTGCTTCCAATTCAACAATTTGGAATTTGTGAGGGTTATCGGTAATATCTTTAACGGTAGTAGTAATGTCTTTAGGATTCTTAACTTTAATTAAACCTTGAGCTGCTAATACTAACAGGGAACGACCGCCGTTGGTAGGATCGTTAGGAATACCGATTTTTGCACCATCAGGAATTTTATCGCCAGGTTTTAATTTTTTAGAATAAATGTTAATGGGGAATAAAGCAGTATTGAATGCTTTAACCAGTTTGAAGCTAGGCTCTTTTTTGATAGTAGCCTTTAAGAAGGGTTCATGTTGATAGCTGTTAGCCCAGATTTCACCTGCAGCCAGAGCAGAGTTAGGAGTAACGAAATCGCTGAATTCTTTGATTTCGATTTTCAAACCTTTCTTTTCAGCAATCTTCTTTACGTTTTCCATGATTTGAGCATGGGGACCAGGGTTAACGCCTACGATTACAGGTTTGCTGGTATCTGCTTTTGCAGGATCAGCTTTTTTGTCATTGCCACCGCAACCAACAGCAGCTAATGCCATAAGAGAAATAGCACCAACTAATGCATATTTTAATAATTTTTTCATAATAGAAACCTCCCATTTATGACAGAAGATTAAAAAGCTAATTCTGCCAATATATTATAATTATAGACTTTAGAGTTTATGTAGTCAAGAGAAATGAAAATTAAATACATATTATGGATAAAGCACAAAAATAAAAATTGTCAAGACTTGTATTTTAAATTTCTTTTTGCTATTATAAATTCAAGCAGTGAGTACTGCATCTTTTATAGAACATGTGTATTACACCCTGCGATGTTCGTTGAATACTCCTTAGGTTTTGAGCCAACACTCTTACCTAGGGGACCTGATAGTCGCACTTAACAAAAACATGCCTCCTTTCTTCGGAATGCCAGTGGACTTTTGCGTTGAGTGGCAAGGTACCCACCTGCACATGCAGGTTCAAAACACGGAGTTAAACGGCACTGCGGGGTTTTTACTTGTTGCATTTATTAAAGTTTGTTTTTATTATAAATAAGTTTATAAATAAATTTACTTTTATGTGGGGAGAACTATGCTTATCTATTTTTTTAGCTTTTTAGGCGGAATTGCTTTGTTCTTATATGGCATGCAATTAATGGGCGATGGCTTACAAAAGGCTGCAGGTGCTAAGCTCCAACGTTTCTTAGAAGTTACCACAGGTAATCTTTTAAAGGGTATCGGTTTAGGTGCTCTTGTTACGGCTGTTTTGCAGGCTTCTGGCGCAACAACAGTTATGACTGTAGGTTTGGTTAATGCAGGTTTGCTAACCCTGAAGCAAGCCTTTGGCATTATCATGGGTGCTAATATTGGTACTACCATTACAGCTCAATTGATTGCCTTCAATCTTACAGACTATGTTACGGTCTTAATTTTTGTTGGCTTCTTAATTCAGCTTTTGGCTAAGAAAACTACAACAAAGTATATTGGTTTGGTATTACTTGGCTTTGGCGTTTTAATGCTGGGTATGGATATGATGAGTAAAGCGGTTTTACCTTTACGACAATATCCCATGTTCCAGGTTGTTATTGCTAAGTTCGCCGATTATTCTTTACTAGGTGTCGTTGTTGGTATCATCATGACAGTGCTGATTCAGTCTAGTAGTGCTGTCGTAGGTATTTTGATTGCGATGGCTAGCCAAGGTTTATTGCCACTGGAAGGCGCTATTCCTGTATTGTTGGGTAGTAACATTGGTACCTGCTTTACCGCAGTTTTAGCTGCTTTAAATGCTAATACCACTGCTAAACGTGTTGCTATGGCTCACGTTATGTTTAACGTTATCGGCAGTGTTTTGTTCATCATTGGTTTAGGTCTGTTTACTAAGATTGTTATTATGATTTCTGCTAATGGTGGCTTAGGTCGTCAAATAGCGAATGCCCATGCTGCTTTTAATATTTTAAATACTATTATCTTTATACCTTTTGCTGGTCCATTCGTAAAATTAATTGAACGTCTCGTGCCGCAGAAGGGCGAAGTTATTTCCATGCGTCCAGAGTATTTGGATGATAATATGATTAAAACTCCTTCCTTAGCTTTAAGTTTAGCAACTAAGGAAATAGTTCGTATGGGTAATGTAGCTCGTGAGAATGTAAGAGTAGGTATGGAATGCTTACTGGAATATGATCCGGAAAAGCTGAAATATGTTCAGGAACGTGAACCTCTTGTAGACTCTTTGGAAAAAGATATTACTCACTATCTTACTAAATTAACTGCAACTAATGAGATGAATGAAGACTTGTCCGAACGTCAAGCCGGTCTTTTACATGCTTGTACTGACTTAGAACGTATTGGCGACCATGGTGAAACTTTAGCTAAGAAGGGTAGAAAGCTTTTTGAAGATGAAATTGCTTTTTCGGATGATGCTAAAGTCGAGCTGCAGAAGCTAAGTGATATGGTAATGCAGGCTAGTGGTAAAGCTTTAGAGGCTTTAGAAAAAGATGACAAAGAAATTGCTGCTGAAGCTGTACAGCTATGCCGAAATGTTAAACAATATCAAAAAGAAATTCGCAAGAATCACGTTCTTCGCTTGAATGAAGGTCGTTGCAATGCTTTAAACGG
>JAKSOK010000116.1 GCA_024405615.1 Phascolarctobacterium sp. | reverse complement strand
AGAAATGCGTAGAAATTTCTACCACTGCTGCTCTGCACGAAATGGTAATGCCTGGTGTTATGGCTATCGTTGCTCCTCTGGCTGTAGGTTTCGTTCTGGGACCTGAAGCTCTGGGCGGCTTAATCGGTGGCGCTCTGGCTGCTGGCGTTCTGATGGCTATCATGATGGCTAATGCTGGTGGTGCATGGGATAACTCCAAGAAATACATTGAATCCGGCGTACATGGCGGTAAAGGTTCTCCTTGCCACAAAGCTGCTGTAACCGGCGATACCGTTGGTGACCCCTTCAAAGATACTTCCGGACCTGCTATGAACATCCTGATCAAATTAATGACCATCGTTGCTCTGGTATTTGCTCCTGTACTGGCAAATGCTGGCATGTTCGTAAAATAATCATATTGATTAAACATTTGGCGTCTGCTCTTTTAGGGCAGACGCTTTTTGTTGTTACAAAGGATGATTTGTGCTATAATATATTCTTGGATAGGAATTTCTTTTTCTTATAACATATATTTATAGGTGTAGTAATGGCAATTCAGGAAATAGCGCAGTCCTATAGACTAGAAGGAAATAATGGAAAAGCGGTTTTACTAATTCATGGCTATACAGGTACTCCTGGTGAATTAAGACCTTTAGGGGAATATCTTAATGCTCTAGGATATACTGTTTTAGGTGTTCGTTTGCCTGGCCATGGAACCTCCGTAGAGGACTTAGAAAAAACTACGGCTGAGGATTGGTATAGAGAAGCTGCTAGAGGTGCTGAGAGCTTGTTTGAGGAGTTTCAGGAGGTATTTGTAGCTGGACTATCCATGGGTGGTATTATGGCTATTAGAGTGGCTGCTAGCTTTCCTGTAAAGGCTGCTGCAATCATGTCTGCTCCTATCTTTCTTCCTGATAAACGAATAGCTTTTTATCCCATTTTAAAATATTTTATTCGTTCTTTGCCGAAGTCCAAAAAGCATTACGGAAATATGATGAAATACAATGTTTCCTATGAAACTATGCCTACAAAACCCTTGGGTAGCCTTTTTGCTACCATTAAAAAATGCAAGCAAGAATATCTTAAAAAGATAAAATGTCCTACTATCGTATTGCAGTCCAAGGTTGAGCACACTGTAGTTCCTAAAAGTGCACAATATATTTTTGATAGTCTAGGAACAGCTGAGGAAAATAAAAAGTTAATTTGGTTAGAAAAGAGCGGACATATTATCTCTTTAGATGTAGAAAGAGAATTTGTTTTTAAAGAAATAGCTGATTTCTTTGCTCAAGCTAGTGATAAACAGGATTAATTTGCTTTACGAAAAAGCACGTATATAGATAATTAGAATTTTGTTAGTTAAGTTATTAGAGGGATTAGCATGGATAAGAGTTTGTTAGAAAATAATGAATATACCTGGTGCTTTGCCTGTGGAAAGGATAATGAGCACGGTTTACATATGCGTTTTGAGGTTACCGACGAATATTGTAAAGCTTACTTTACTCCTCGTAAGGAGCACCAAAGCTATAATGGACGTATGCATGGTGGTTTGGTATGTGTTTTGTTGGATGAGGTTACAGGAAACTATCTGTTTTGTAAGGAAGAGAAGCCTGCTTATACCGCTAAAATGGAAATACGCTACCGTCAGCCCTTGCGTATTGATGAAGAGGTTATTTGTACGGGTTGGGAAAAGCGTCGTAAGGGAAATATGGTAGAAATGCTAGGTAAAATAGAACGCTTGGACGGTACCGTTTTGGCCGAATCTATTAGTAAGATGATGATTAAGGACGAATAGAATGTTAGCTAAAGATTTAAAAGAAGCAATTTTAGAATTAATGCAGAGTGAAGGCTATAAGCCCATGACTGCTGATGAGCTGATTGAAGCTTTGCCTACCAAGGAATTCAGTGCCAATAAATTTTGGCAGGAACTTGTGGCCTTGGAGGAAAGTGGCAGTATTGTCAGAACTCGTATGGGAACCTTTGGCGTTCCTGAAAGTGTTGGCTTAGTAGCAGGACGTTTTCAGCTGACTAGTAAAGGCTTTGGTTTTGTCATTCCTGATAATAAAAAGCAAGAACTTAAAAATGAGCAAGGTCAAGTAGTGACTAATGAAAAATCTGACGTGTTCATTCCACCTCATTGCGTTAATGGTGCTATGAATAACGATAGAGTTTTGGCGCGAGTTACTACAAATCAACTTGGCAGAAAACCAGAAGGGGAAATTCTGCGTGTTATTGAGCATGCTAACAATAAAATAGTGGGTATTTTCCACTATAATGGTGATTTTGCTTTTGTTTCTCCTGATGATAAGCATCTAGGTCAAGATGTTTATATCATGAAAAAGGACTTTAATGGTGCTAGACCTGAACAAAAGGTTGTAGTGGAGATTACTGCTTGGCCCAAGGAGAATCGCAAAGCAGAAGGACGTATCGTAGAGGTATTGGGTAATTTAGGTGATGTTGGTTTAGAGATTCTCTCTATTATTAAGCAACACGATTTACCTTTGGAATTTCCTCCTCATGTTATGGAAGCCTCTAAAAAGGTACCTGAAGCTATTAAAAAGAGTGAACTTAAAGGACGCCAGGACCGTCGTGATTTACTTATCGTGACTGTGGATGGCGAGGATGCTAAAGACCTTGATGATGCAATCTATGTAGAAAAAATAAATGAGGATGACTATCTATTGGGCGTATATATTGCAGATGTAAGCTATTACGTTCATGAGGATAGTGTTTTAGATAAGGAAGCTAGAGAAAGAGGTACTAGTGTTTATCTTGTAGACCGTGTTCTTCCTATGCTGCCTACAAGACTATCAAATGGTATCTGCAGCTTAAATGCTGGAGTTGACCGTTTGGCTATGGCCTGTGAAATGCATATTAACAAGGAGGGGAAGGTTTTTTGCTACGAAATTTTCCCGACTGTTATTAATGTTCGTTACCGTTTGAGTTATAATATTGTGAGAGCAGTTATTGGCGGCGATGAAGAGCTGCGAACAAAATATGCAGAGGCTGTGCCTATGCTGGAGCGTGCTGAAGAGCTGCGCCAAATTCTCCATGGTATGCGTCATAAAAGAGGTGCCGTAGATTTCGATTTGCCGGAGCAAAAGGTTATTCTTGATGAAAAGCTTAAGCCGGTGGAAATCATCCAATGCATTCATGGGGATGCAGAAAATCTAATAGAAGAATTTATGCTTGTAGCTAATGAAACTGTGGCTAAGCACATGTATGACAAACAATATCCTTTGGTTTACCGTGTCCATGATGTGCCAAATGAGTCTAAAATGCAGGACTTGGCTAAGCTGTTGGCAAGCTTTAATGTGAAGTTCGTGCCGGGCGAAGAAATTAAGCCCAAAGAATTACAGCAGGCTATGGTGCAGATGGAGGGCAGACCTGAACTGCGTATGGTAACAACAGTTGCTTTACGTTCCATGAAGCAAGCGGTATATCAAACGGAAAATATTGGGCACTTTGGCTTGGCGGCAGAGTATTACTGTCATTTTACCTCTCCTATTCGTCGTTATCCCGATTTATTGGTTCATAGAATGCTTCGTAAATGGATGCAGGAGCCTTTGCTGAAGGAGAGAACTAGTGAAGAACTGACTGATAAGCTGGAGGTAATGGCTGAGCATTCTTCTGAAAGAGAGCGTGCTGCTGCAGAGGCAGAACGTGCGACCGTAGAACTGAAAAAATGTGAATATATGGCTGAGCATATTGGGGAAGAGTTTGATGGTATTGTTTCTAGCGTAACTTCTTTCGGTATGTTCGTGGAGCTTCCCAATGGCGTTGAGGGCTTAGTACATATTTCTAGCCTAGTAGATGACTATTATGACTATTATGAAGAACGCTATGCTTTAGTTGGTTCTCATACGGGCCATCAATATCGCTTAGGTGATCAAGTGCGTATTGAAGTGCTTCAGGTTAACCTTGAAGATGTAAGTATTGACTTCATCATGGCAGGAGAAAATGCAGGAGTTAGAGAGCATATCCGTGCTCAATTACTGGCTAAACAAAGCCACAGTAGTGCAAGCCAAAGAAGAAGCAAAAGCAAGAAGGATAGCTTCCTTGAGCCTATAGCTCAGGAAAAGAATGGTAGCCGTAGAAAAGGCTCTAAAAATAAAGAGGCTGGACGCAGAAGTGCTAAGCACGGCAAGCCCAGCACTAAGAATAAATCTAAGAATGGTAGTCCTAAGAAATTTGGGACCTCCAAGGCAGGCCGTAAAGGAAAAAAGAAATAAGGTGATACAATGGCTGATGCAAAGGCTGGAATAAAAATAATAGCAGAAAATCGTAAAGCAAGACATGAGTACTTTGTCCTTGATACCTATGAGGCAGGTATTGCCTTAACAGGTACGGAGGTAAAATCTCTGCGTGCAGGTAAATGCAATCTTAAGGATAGCTATGCACAGGTTACGAAAACTGCTGAAATTGTGCTTTTTAATGCTCATATTGAAGAATATGAGCAGGGAAATCGTTTTAACCACGATCCTAAACGCACTCGTAAGCTGCTGTTGCACAAGGCTGAAATCTTGAAGCTGGTTGGCAAAATCAAGGAAAAAGGTTTAACTCTTGTTCCTTTGAAGCTTTATTTTACTAGAGGTAAGGTCAAGGTTGAGCTTGCTCTTTGTAAAGGTAAGGATTTGCACGACAAGCGTCAAAGTGATGCAGAGCGCAGTGCTAAGCGTGAAATTGAGCAGGCTATGAAAGCCCGCAATCGTTAGGAGGTAAAGCTATGGATTATGCAAATATGAGTCCTGCTGAGATTAGAGCTTTAATTCGAGAACAAAAAATAACCGGACCCACAACTGGTATGTGCAATGGTTATGCTCAAGCAAACTTGGCTATTATGCCGAAAAAATACGCTTATGACTTTTTATTGTTTACTCAGCGTAATCCTCGTCCTTGCCCCATTTTAGAGGTTAGTGACGTTGGCTCCAGAGAACTTCATCAAATCGCATCAAATGTGGATATTGCTAAGGATTTACCTAAGTATAGAGTTTATGAAAATGGTGTTTTAACTGGTGAATATACTGACGTTGAACATCTGTGGCGCGATGATCTGGTAAGCTTTCTTATTGGCTGCAGCTTCTCCTTTGAGGCTGAGCTTTTAGAGCTGGGAGTACCTGTTCGTCAAATCGAAGAGGGTAGAAATGTTCCCATGTATGATACTAACATTGCCTGTGCACCTGCAGGTATGTTCCATGGAAACATGGTAGTAAGCATGCGTCCTATGCCTCCTGACCAGGTTATTAAGGCTGTACTTTCTACCGGTGGCATGCCCAAAGTACATGGTGCACCCGTACATATTGGTGACCCCGCTATAATTGGTATTGAAGATATTAATAAACCTAACTATGGTGATGCGGTAACGATTAAACCTGGTGAGGTTCCTGTATTCTGGCCCTGTGGCGTAACCCCGCAAAATGTAATAATGAATTCTAAGCCTGATTTCGTTATTACCCATGCTCCAGGCCATATGTTTATTACAGATGTTAAGAATATCAGCTTAAAATATTAATTAGGTGATATAAATGAGTAAAACAAACGTAATCCTGCCTGAAGCAAAGTTTTTGCCGGCAGGTGATAGAGCTTTGTTAGTTGAATATGGCAGAAAAATAGATGAAGCAACTAATGATTGTGTTGCTCAGCTGGCTAACTGGTTAGAAAAA
>JAKSOK010000115.1 GCA_024405615.1 Phascolarctobacterium sp. | reverse complement strand
GCCAAGCCTTCAAAGCAGGCCTTATGGAAACGACAGCAGCCTTCGTATTTATCCTGCGGATGTCTTAGCAATAGCATGTGCCCTGCTTCCGGATGTCCGAGACCATGAAGCAGACCGCCATTGATATAAACACCTACGCCTATGCCTGTACCAACAGTTATGTAAATAGCCGATTCTAGGCCCTTAGCGGCACCAAAGCACACTTCCCCTAGAATTGCTGCATTAACGTCCGTATCGACGCCTACAGGGACTCCCAGAGCCTCAGAGAAGGCTTTATACCAGTTCACGTAGTCCCAGCCTTCCTTAGGAGTTCTGGTGATAGCTCCGTAGTTTGGCGAAGCAGGATTTAGGTCCAGAGGGCCAAAGGAACCAATGCCCAAACCAGCTATATCAAAGGCCTGAAAATATTTTACCATGTCCTCAATATTCTCCTGAGGACTCGTTGTTGGTATGCTCATTCTATCTAAAAGCTTACCCTTTTCATCCGCTACAGCGCACACCATTTTAGTGCCGCCCGCTTCTATACCACCAAATAACATAAGCCTTACCTCGTGTTAGTAATCTAAAATTTCTAGTTTTATATTTCGCTCTCTTTATTCCTTATCCTGCAAATATTTTAGAAAAACCTCAAAGAACCTTTTATAACATAAAAAAACAGACCCATTATTATGAGTCTGTTTCATTAATTTAGCCTTCAGCTATGATTTTCATGATTTCTTCCAAACGCTTCTCGCCAATGCCCTTGATCGCGCCAATACGCTCTCTAATAGCCTCCAGATCAAGTTCCTTAGCTTCAGAATGCTTCAAACCATCCTCGTAGATGTTGTTTAAAAAAATCTCCATTCCTTCACGGTTCATGGTTTTGATTTTCTTGTACATATCGCGAGACAATCTCATACTACAATCTCCCTTTTATTAATTATTTACAATCATATTTGCAAACAATTACTAATTTACATTAATTTATTATAATATATCTTTTAACAAAATTCAAGAGCCTAGCACTAAATCGAACACTATACACTATAGTCCCTATCAACAATAATAGTATAGTCGTATTTAGGATATTCCTGTTTCAGTTTACCAACTATATACTCTTCTATATCTTTAGTATTTGGTTTGGAAAAATCAATTACCAGATCAAAGTAAATGCTGTTTTTCTCCTCATTAACATAGAAGCCATGTAGTTCTAAAATCTCGGGGAATTCTGCACAAAGCTCTTTCAGTCTTTGCTTAATAGCAATATTTTCCTCACTATCTGTATTGCTGGCATAAATGCCAATAGTTAAAAGTATACCAAAGCGCTCATAAATAGCAATGGTAATTTCCCTTGTCAATTCATGAACTCTGTTGGCAGTCATAAAATCTACGAGCTCCACATGCACAGAACCGATAATCTTCTCTATGCCGTAACGATGTAGCATTAGATCATAGACCCCTAGCACTTCAGGATAAGCGGCAATGGCTTCCTTAACAGGAATTGCCAATTCATCATCGATGCGACGACCAATGATATCCCCTAAACAGTTGAACAAGGAAACCAGACTGGATTTTATAATAAACAAAGCAATAAAGAGACCGAACCAACCCTCTAGCTTCACATTGTAGTGTAAATGGGCAAAGGCCGCAATAATGGTGGCTACCGAAGTTACAGAATTGACATAAGTGCCTTCACCAGTAGATTTCAGAGCTTCAGAGTTGTAGTTCTCGCCTTTTTTCTCCAAATAGCGACCTAGCCAAATTCTGGCAAGAATACAAACGCTCAGAATAATCAGCAGCAAATTAGGATATTCTGAAGGCGTTGGCTCAACAATCTCCTTCACAGATTCTATAGCACCTGTAGTACCGGCAATAACCTCAATAGCCGCTAAGGTGGTGGTACTAATAAACTCCACTTGTCCGTAGCCATAGGGATGCTCTTTGTCGGGAAGCATACTAGCGAACTTAATGCCTAGAATCGTGATAATGCCTGCTATGAAGTCATTTAAGCTACCAATAGCATCATTAATAATAACAATGGAACCGCTGACGTAGCCCGCTACGAACTTCAACAGCGTTAAAAGAAAATTTATTATCAAGCCAACTAAGCTGGCTTTAACAATTTCATGTATACGTGTAAAATTTATCATCTAAACCTCAGGATATTTTAGGTCAAGCAACCTTGGCCTATATATTGGGGCGCTTTGGGAAAAGCTTAAACAGCTTGGTAGGCTCTTCGCTCATAAAGTTATAACCAGGACACAGCTGTTCTGCACGCTCACGCGCTGCCACTAAATCATGGAACACATCCCATTTGGCTGCTACAAGCTGCTTGCCATATTGGCGCAGCAGATAGGCCGGATGATAGGTAGCAATGCAATCAAAGCCCTGCTCTGTACGGAACCATTGGCCTCTATCGCGAGTGATACGCATATCAGGGCTGCCAAGATAATGCAAGGCAACTCCACCTAAGGCCACAATTACCTTGGGTTGCATAATCTCCAGTTCCTTCAACAGCCAACGCTTAGCACACTCCTCAGCTTCGGCGATATCCGGAGTTCTGTTTCCTTTAGGACGGCATTTAATGACGTTTGTAGTCATAACTCTATCTCTAGTCATTTTGGCAGCCCACAAGGCTTTATCTAACAGCTGTCCTGAAGGACCAATCAGAGGACAGCCGTATTCATCCTCGACCTGACCAGGACCCTCCCCTACAAAAACAATGGGGCTTTCCGGATTACCATACCAACCTACGGGAGCAATACAATCCTTGCGAAAGGGACAAGCGGTGCAATTATTAAATTCCTTTTCTAAAGCAGCTAATTGCTCACTAATACTCATTGTATATTGTCCTCAACTAATTCTCCGATGAAGGGTAAGCAGTTTTGCAAGTCACTAAAGGCCTCTAAGCAAGCTTCTCCAGCAGCCTGTACATTACCAACGGAAGGAGTAACTCTCTTAGCGTAATTAGTCATGGTCATAAGACTACCATCTTTTCTAAACAGACTTTGCTCCTGAATAATAAACCAGGAATCATCCTTATCCTTATAACGCTGACTGTCAATTCTGCAAACGATAACATAGTCGGCACCAGCCTTAGCACTAGCAGAAATGATATCGTCACGGAGCAGCTCTTGCTGACCTTTAACATTATCATTCAAAATGATATAGGAAGGTATAAATTTGGTGTATTGAGACAAAAGCATACGTTTTAAGTCCGGCATCAAAGGCATTTTGCTTAAGCCAGGAGAAGCTTCTGCCCACATGGCAACTACAGGCTTGCCCTTGATAATTCTACGCTTAGCTAAAGGTTGCAGACGACCAGCGGCAATTTCTGCATCCTCTTGCGCATAAAGGTCAATGATACTATGGTCAAAATACATAGCCATGTCATGTTGAACATTACCAATCTGGTTGGACAGATGGTATTTAACATTTTCGCCACATTGCTCATAGCCATGGACGAAGGTTTGCAAGCTACCGGGAATAGGATCATTGGTATTAGTAATACGCACTATATGCAGCTTATTAGCATAAGCCTCGTTGTATTCCACGTTACCAACAGCAGGAGCGCCAAAGGTCAGCACATGCAGTCTTTCCTTTGGAAAACCTAAATCTGCTAAACGGGTTGCCAGCAAAGTTGCAACCGCACCACCCATACTATGACCTGTTAAGATTAAATGGGCATTAGGGGTTTCCTTAACATAACCGAATACACCGCGTAAGGAACCATCCTCTGCCACTACGGAGTCATGTAAAACATTGTTAGCATATTCATTAAAGCCTTTATGGACGCCAGGAGCCTTAGAAATAAGCTTTGCCTTAGCCAAAGCTTCCATATCAGTTAAGGTATTACCACCATAATTTACTTTTTTAGTTTTCAGGTTAATCTTCCAATCAGCTTTAGTGGCACTTCCTCTAAAGGTTACGAGAAAAACCTGTCTATCTAAATTCTTAAAATAGCGTCTTGCTACGGAAAAATGAGTTTCTAATTTACCAAGACGAGAAATACGCGGTTCGATTTTCCAACCCATGATACGCATATAGTTAAAAGCCATGGACTCGTCGGAGATGTATTCTCCTAAGCAAGAAGCAGCCGCTAAGGTTGTGAAATAAGCGTTTACATAATCGCGGCCAAGTTTATGCTCTTCTGCAGCATAACTTTTATTAAAGCTAAATACACAGAGGCACAATACCATAAGCATCATTATGAATTTTTGGGAAATGTGAAGCAAATATTGTTTCATCGCTTTTCTCCTAAGATTTCTTCATTGTCCTCTCCTAAACGAGGAGCACGTTTACGTACACTAGCCGGGGTTTTGGAAAGCTTCAGCGCATTGCCTAAAAGCTTATATTCCCCCAATTCTTCGTCCTGCACCTTAACTACCATATCGTTAGCTATGGTTTGGGGCGCAGCGCAAGCTTCATCAAAGTTCAAAACAGGCGTTACGCAGGTATCCTTGCCTACTAAATAAGCCTCCCACTCGCGCATAGTACGTTTCTTAAACTCAATAGTCAGCTGTTCTTTAAGGTAGTCATAATTAGCCCCATCCTCAATCATATCAATGAGTTCAGGACGCTCTAAAGCCTTACATAAATTGCTCCAGAATTTTTTCTCCAAACAACCAACTGACATGTAACGTTTATCTTTGGTTTCGTAAATATTGTAGTTAGGATTTTGGCCTGTCAGCCAGTTATTGCCACGTTGAGCTACAAAGCCACTGCCAAAATAAAGACTAGCAGCACCGGGCATTAAGGTCATAGCCACATTATACAGATTAATATCTATTTCCTGACCTTCGCCAGTTTGCTGAGCATGGCGCAAAGCAATCATAATGCTCATGCCCGCAGCCATAGCAGCATTCATATCCGCCATCAGTACACCGGGAATAGCAGGCTTGCCTTCAGCTTCACCACTCATGGCAGTAATGCCTGCCAAGCTTACATAGCCTATATCATGGTCAGCCTGTTTAGCTAAAGGTCCTTTACTACCGTAACCACTCAAAGAGCAGTACACAATCTTGGGATTCAGCTTACTAACAGTTGCGTAATCAACGCCCAGCTTCTTCAAAACGCCAGGGCGATAGCTTTCTACAACCACATCTGCAGTCTTAGCCAGCTCTAAAAAAGCCTGCTTACCCACTTCTGTTTTCAGGTCCAAAGTAACGCTCTTTTTATTGCGGTTTAACTGCAAATGCCAATAGCCAAAATCCTTAATAAAGGGAGGAAAGGTACGGGAGTAATCGCCCAGCTTGGGTTCTTCAATTTTTATAACCTCGGCGCCAAAGTCGGCTAAAAGCATAGTACAATAAGGACCTGGCAGCAAACGAGACATATCAAGAATACGAATACCTTCTAAAGCAAGCATTGCCTTCACCTCCATCATAAAGATTAACTAAAATTAGACAACTTGGAAGATATAAAATTTGAGATAATTTGTTTCGGGAACGTTCCACAGAATCGGATGGTCCGGACCTTGTTGACGAGCTTCTACCTGACGCAGAGAAACATTAGCGTCAGCAGCAGCTTCCTTCAGCATTTGAATAAACAGCTCCTCTTTCATGAAATGAGAGCAGGAACAGGTTGCCAGATAGCCACCTCTAGGAAGCAGCTTCATAGCCTTCAGATTGATTTCTTTGTAGCCACGGGTTGCATTGCTAACAGTGCTACCGGACTTGGTGAAGGCCGGAGGATCCAGAATAATGAAATCATATTC
>JAKSOK010000114.1 GCA_024405615.1 Phascolarctobacterium sp. | reverse complement strand
CCGCGGATGCAGTGCTGAAATTGGGACATTCCAAAGCGCCAAAATGACGCTTTAGAATGCAGTTTAGAAGAACTATCTTTGTAATGTAAAGAAAACTTAACGCTCCAGAAAATTTCTCGGGCGTTATTTTTCACCTATTTTTGAACGTCATATTATTATTATGTTATAATATATTTGATTGATTTTGTATAAAAATCACAAAATTAGTATGATATATTTTAGACTTGGTTTAAATCCTAAAAAGGTAAACAAAAATAAGAAGGAAATATAAAATAGTATGATTATTAAAATATTAAAACAGTTGATAGTTTTCAGTTTATTAGGGCTTTCAGTATTTCCGATAATGTATATGTTTTTTGTTTTAACATATGTAATCAACATATTTGTAAATATTGGTTTTTTAAATGGGAATGCATTGATGTTTATGGGCTTGTTTATTTATCAGCTTATATTGCGTAGTATTATAGGAAAATTTTACTATAAAGAGCGATGGGTGTCATATGTGGTAATTTTATGCACCACTTTATTTTTTACAGAATTGTTTTTTGGTAAATTTGAAATTACACCTAAAGATAGTTTTTATATGACAAATGTTTTTATATATATTATTTATAGTATAATTTTAGGGGTCAATATTTGGAGCCTAAAAATGAATATAAATTATAACAAAGAAGAGATTAATAAAAGCTAGTTTTGTAATGTAAAGAAAACTAAACGCTCCAGAAAATTTCTGGGGCGTTTTTTTCATCAGTGACATAACCTGCCTATTAGCTGTGGTATAATATAATTATGATAATGAAGAGTGTTTCTCTATGCCGAATTGGAGAAACTTTAAGGATAGTATAACCAGGAGGTGAAATTCATGCTAGGTTTACATTTAGCAGATTTACATTTGGGAAAACGCTTGAAGGAGTTTTCCTTATTAGAAGAGCAACGAGATGTGCTGGAGCAGGTGGTTGCTTATTGTGAAAAATACATGGTGAGCTTTGTTGTTTTAGCCGGAGATATTTTTGACAAAGGCATACCGCCAGTAGAAGCTTTGGAGATTTTTGATGAGTTTTTAGGCAAGCTGTCTAAAATGAATGTGGAAATTTTAGTTTTAGGCGGTAACCATGATAGTGCTGAAAGACTGGGCTTTTTAAGAAGTTTTTTAAAGCACCATCATATCCATTTGGTTACGCAATATCAGGGAGAAGTCGAAAAAATAGAATTGGTTAAGGACGGGGAAAAGGTGTGCTTTTATATGCTGCCCTTTGTTAAGCCTGCCGATGTGCGCCGTTATCTGCCTGAAGATGAGCGTATTGCCATTACCTCCTATCACGATGCAGTGAAGGTTGCGCTGGACAAGACAGCTTTGAAGCAAGATGCTGTAAATATTCTCGTTGCTCATCAATTTGTTACAGGTGCAGATAGATGCGAGTCTGAAGAAATTTCCGTAGGTGGTCTGGATAACGTGAGCGCAGAAGCAATGGAAGCCTTTGACTATGTTGCCTTAGGTCATATTCACAGTCCGCAATATATTAAAGATCATCCCCATATGCGCTATAGTGGTACGCCCTTAAAATATTCCTTTTCCGAGTGTGGACAGACTAAGTCTATGACAGTTTTGGATGTCAGAGATGGCAAGGTTACTATAAGCACAGAACCCTTTAAAGTTCTGCGTGAGCTTTATATGCTGCGTGGAACCTTTGCTGAGCTTACTGCTTCTGCCATGGTAGAGCAGTACCATGATGCCTATCTGCATATTACCCTGACCGATGAAGAAGAAATCCTTAATGTTCTCAGCGACATGCGTACCCTTTATCCTCATTTATGCTATTTAACCTTTGATAATTCTCGCACTCGTCCCTTGAATCAAAACGTGGAGGTTGCTGTAGAAAAAAGTCCTTTGGAGCTCATTAGCTCTTTCTTTGAACAACGCTGTGGTCATGCTATGTCCGAGGAGCAACAACAGCTGTTGCAGGATTTGCTGGAGAAAGTGCAGGTGGAAAAATGAAGCCTTTATACTTAGAATTAGCTGCCTTTGGCCCTTATGCTAAGGTAGAGAAAATAGATTTCACCCTGTTAGGTCAAAATGGCCTTTTCCTTATTACCGGTGATACCGGTGCGGGCAAAAGTGTCATTTTTGACGCTATCTGCTTTGCTCTCTATGGTGCAACCAGTGGCGGTGTGCGTGATGCTAGTATGCTGCGTAGTACCTATGCTGAGGCTTCTCAGGAGACCTATGTTAGCTTAAAATTCGAACTGCGCGGCTTGGAATATACTGTGCGTCGCAGTCCAGAGCAGCTATTGGCTAAGCAACGCGGTACAGGGTTTACCAATAAAGGAGCGGAGGCTTTTCTGGAGTATCCTGATGGTAGAACTACTAAAGGCGTAAAAAATGTTAATAGTGAGATCATTGAGCTCTTGCGCATAGATTATGCTCAGTTCACCACTATTGCCATGATTGCTCAAGGTGAATTCCGCAAAATTCTTACCTCTGAAACTAAAGATAGAGTGGCAATTTTCCGTAAGCTTTTCCGTACAGAAATTTATTTGAAGCTGCAGGATAAGCTGACTGAATTAAATAGTGCTAGAAAAGCTGAAGTTAAGACCTTGGAGGAGAATATTCGCGTAGAGCTGGGCAATGGCGATTATACTGGTTCCTCTGAGACAGCCAATGCTCTTCAGGAACGCAGGGCTAATGCTTTTGCAGGCGTTATTGCAGAATGTTATCCGTTGTTGGAAATTTTGTTAGAAGAACAGGAAGAAGCTTTAAAAGCTGTAGCTAGTAAGCTGCAAGAATTAACAACGAACAATGAAGCTGTTACCGAGGAGCTTAAAATCGTTGAAGCTGTTGCTAAAGGTGAAGCGGATATTGCTCAAAGCGAGCAAACTATAGCTACGTTAGAAGAAACTGCCAAGGAGAAAAAGGCTGCTTATGAAGCTGCTAAGCAAGCGGCTCTAGCAATTCCTGATATTAAAGAAGCCATTAGACAGGAGCAGGAGCTTTTGGGAGTGTTTACCAAGCTGGCTGCTAGTAATGAGGCTGTTACTCTTAAGGAACAAGCATGCGCTCAAAATAAAAAGGCGCAAGCAAAACAAAAGCAAAATAATGACGAGCTTGAGCAAAAGGTTGGAGATACTAAAGCTGAACTGCAACAGTTGACTAAAGCTGAGGTGGAGCTGGAACGTAGCGAAAATGATTATCGCAATGCTGAGGAAAAAACCAAGGCATTACAACAAGCGAAAGCTGAGGTTGAGGGAAAGCAGAACGCTTTTACTAAAAAGAACACTTTTGTTGAACAACTGCAAAAAGCTAAGGATGCAGCTGAGCAGGTTTTAGAACAGGCGCAAGCTAAGCTAGAACAGGTTAAGGCGGATGAACTGGCTTTAGGCAAAGCGGAAGCGGAGCAAAAAGCTTTAGAAAGCAAAGTTAAAGATTTAGAACAGCTGGAAAAATTGCTCAAGGATCATGCAAAATATAGCAAGGAATTGGGAAAAGCTGCGCAAGTTCTTACTCAAAAGGAGCATGACGAAACTAAGGCCGAAGCTGCCTATAAGGGGAAATATGGTATCTTTTTACTGGGGCAAGCAGGTCATTTGGCACAAAAGCTTCAGGAGGGGATTCCCTGTCCTGTATGTGGTTCTCTGCATCATCCTCAGCCTGCTAAGCTTGCTGAAAACATGCCTACGGAGGACGAGGTTAAGGAGCTAGAGGCTGCTTATGATGAGGCTAAAAAGGCGCATAATCTTGCCCAAGGTGATGTTAATAAATGGCAGGATTTAGTTAGCAAAGCAAAAAATGAAGCGTTGGAGGCTGAAAAAGATAAGTTTAGCTGTACTTTTGAGGAGTTGCCGCAAGAAGTTGCTGAGAGCAAAAATGCAGAAAAGCAAAATTTAAGCGAAGCTAATACTTTAATTACTAAGCTCAAAGATAGCGTAAAAACTAAGCAGCAAAAAGAGCAAACTGTTGCTGCTGCAGAGGCTAGCTATGGCCAGCAGGAAAAGGATTTACGCGATCAGGAACAACTGGCTATTCAGCTGCAAGAGGGCTTGAAGCAAAAAGCAGAAATTCTCTGTGGCTTGCTTGAGGTTGAAGAGCAAAATCCTGAGAAGCTGGTAATTCTTGCTAAAAGTAGAGAACAAGAATTGGCACAAGCTCAAAAAGAATTAAAGGCAGTGGTTGATAAGAATCAACAGGCTGTAAATCGCAAAGAAGAGCTGCAACAAGCTTTACCTGATCTGGAAACAAAGCTGCAAAATGGTCAAAAGAGCTTAGGTGATTTAGAGAAAGTTGCCACTACTTTAGCCGTAGAATTAAGCCAACTGCAAAAGGATAGCGAGGCTTTGGCGCAACAGGTTGAAGGTTGCGAGCAAGCTGTGTTGGAGCAAAGTATTGCTGAAAAAGAGCAAAAATGTCAACGCTTATCAGATGCTCAGACTCGTTTAGAAAAAGAAGCTGGTGCGGCAAATGTTGCTTTGGCTACAGCTCAAGGTGGTCTTGAAACTCTCAAGAAGACTTTAGAGGAAAATCAGGCTAAGCTACCGGAAAATCCAAGAACCTTAGAGGAACTGCAAACGCTTCTAGCGGAGCAGGAGGAACAGCAGCAAACGCTTAATGAGGAGCGTGACCAGGTGTTGACCGCTCTAAACAATAACAAAGGTATTTTGACAAGAGTTAAAGCTAAGCAAACTCAGCTGGAAGTGAAGCATAAGGAATATCAATGCAGCTCCGAACTGTTTAATATTCTGTGTGGTAGAGCACGTACTGCAGGCGATGGTGAAACTAATCAACGTATTGACTTAGAAACCCATATTCAAATGCATTATCTGGATCGTATTCTGGTGCAGGCTAACAAGCGCTTGGCTTATTTGACTAATAATCAATATGAACTGCGCAGAGATACGTCCAATCTTAATAAAAGCAGCGGTAATGCTAAAACTGGCTTGGAGCTTTGTGTCATGGATTATCTTTGTGGCAAGGTGCGTAGTGTCAAGACTTTATCCGGTGGTGAAACCTTCTTAGCTTCTTTGAGTCTGGCTTTAGGCTTATCTGATGAAATTCAACAGAATGCTGGCGGCATTCAGTTAGACGCTATGTATATTGACGAAGGCTTTGGTACCTTGGATGAGGATTCTCTTCAACTGGCGATTAAAACACTTCTTGGCTTGTCCACTAGTATCCGTCAGGTTGGCATTATTTCCCATGTGGGCGAGCTGGAGGAGAAGATTCCTAAACAGATTCGCGTAACCAAGACCAGCTGTGGCTGTAACGTGGGTAGCAGTATTAAAGTCGTGGGTTAATATTTTTCTCCACATGCGGTGGATAACTATGTGTATAACCCTGTGGTTTGGCTGTGAATTAGCTGTGGATATTTCTTTTGTGCATTAGCATTGACGGAAACCGAAAAGTATACTATAATGAAATAAATCAATATTGGGCAAAATCATGGAAACGTGATGACGCAAAGCTCTAGAGCCTGTAAAATGGTAGTCAGCTGCACTTATTAAGTTACTTTTTAAGTTATTTAAGGCATCCTGCCACCAGGGTGCCTTTTCGTTTGTCTAAATATTGGTTGTGGGCAACTACAGTGTGGGCTGCAAAGGCTGTAGATAGTAAAACTTGGAGGTTAGGATATGATGAAAGGATTAAGACAGAAGGGCGCTCTGTTTGTAGAGTATGCCTTGATTTTAGCGTTTGTTTTGGTTGTTGG
>JAKSOK010000113.1 GCA_024405615.1 Phascolarctobacterium sp. | reverse complement strand
GTTTTAGTAATATCTTCTACGGAAATTTTATTAAAACCCTTTTCTACAACTAGCTTTACGCCTGCTGCTAAGAGCTTATCTTTCATACTCTGAGGAGCAGCGGGCTTTTTTGTTTTTGCTGCACACATGCTAAAGCCTCCTTGAATAATTTGCTAATTCTAAAATAGCATTTTTTTAAGATTTTGTCAATGACTAAAGGTCACAAAAATAAGCCTGCCGTAGTGGCAGGCTTAGAGGAGAGAGATAAGGATCTATTTTTATGGAAGTTTATTTAACTTGAGGTGCAGGAGCACAATTAGGTTTGTGATGTTTCATTTGAGGACCGTGGCCTTTGAAACCAGGTTGACCAGGACGATGGAATTTGCCAAATTGATTGGGGCGACTTACACGAATAGCATCACGTTGTTCGGGAGTCATATTTCTCAGACGTTCGCCCATTGCTTTACGTTGAGCGATGTCATCCTTAATGAATTGCTCGACTTCAGCACGTTGTGCGCTAGTCAATTTACCCATTTTTTCCTTGACTAGTTTAGCATGAGCTTCTTTGCGTTCCTTCATCATTTTTCTATGTTGTTCATAGCGTGCCTTTTGTTCCGGAGTCATATTTTTGACCCATTGTTCATGGCGTTCCTTGAAGAAAGCTTTACGTTGTTCCGGAGTCATTTGTTTTAATTGCTCGCGTTGTTCCGGAGTCAGGCGAGGACGTTGGAATTCTCTGTGCATGCCCTTTTTATGTTGGCCAGGATGTTGGTCATTTTCATGTAAGATCTTATTTACTCTTTCTTTCATAGTGGGTTTGCAGTCTTGAGCTTCTGCTGCGAAAGCGGTGGTTGCCATTGCGGTTAAAACTGCACCTGCGATTAATGCTTTTTTCATGTTTAACATGTTCTTCACTCCTTTTTTATGCTTAGGTTTCTGGATTTGTTTTCGTTGCTTTATTTTGCCTTGGTAGTTGCTGTACCTTAGCTTTGTCTATATTGTAGACTAGGATTTTGTCAAAATTATGTCTTAAATAAGTTATTTTTATGTTTTTTATAGAAAACATATTTTTCTATAAAAAGTAGTTAAAGTGTTTTGTGTATAGAAATTTTGCGCTTCATGCATTATAATATAATAGAAGTAGTTTATGTATTTTCCTAATTTGTAAAATGAGGTGACGTGTGACTATGAGTAAAATTTTAATTGCTGACGATAATAAACAGATTACTATGATTTTAGCTAGCTATGCTAAAAAAGAAGGCTACGAGATTCTTATTGCCTATGATGGTCAACAGGCTCTAGATTTATTCTCTTTACATAAAAAGGATATTGCCATGGTATTATTAGATGTCATGATGCCTAAAATTGACGGCTTTGAGGTTTGCAAGGCTTTACGCAAGGTTTCTATGGTTCCTATTATCATGATTACTGCTCGTGGCGAGGACTATGACAAAATTATGGGTCTAGATATTGGTGCGGATGACTATATTGTTAAACCTTTCTCTGCTAATGAGGTTATGGCAAGGATTCGTTCTGTACTGCGCCGTGTAAATGGTAATGCTGCGGGCACTAATAAAAATATTTATACTGTAGGCAATTTGTTTATAGATTTAGATAAATATACCGTAGAAATAGATGGAGAAGATGTTCCTTTGACAAAAAAGGAAATAGAGCTGCTGTGGACTTTGGCTAAGAATAGCACTAAGGTGTTCAGCCGCGATAATCTGTTGGATAGCTTGTGGGGTTATGATTACGAAGGCGATAGCAGAACTGTTGACTCTCATATTAAACGTTTAAGAGCTAAGCTAGAAAAATATGAACATCCAGAATGGGATATTAAAACTATTTGGGGTGTTGGCTATCGTTTTGAAATCATTAAATAAGACACAAATTAAACATAACTTAGTAGTAAGCTTAGTTTAGTCAAAATTTGCTTAAATGAGGCGTACTTTATGAAAAATAAATTTACAGTTAAGCTTACACTCTATTTTCTAGCGGTATTGGTTATTTTTGCTCTAGTTGTCGGCGGTGTATTTAGACATTTGTTCCAGGCAAATGCTATCGAGCAAAAAAGTAGCGAGATGAAGCAAAGAGCAGTTAAAATCTCCAAGGTTATTACTAGGGATTTACCTTTCCTAGAAAGACGCTACGGGGATGATATTTCTCGCAGCAGATTTATTAACAGCTTAGATAATGCTTCGCCGGAAATAGTGTGGATAGTAGATTCTAATCGAAGTCTGAATATGAATATGAATTTGATTAAAGACTTAGTTGCTTCGGGCAAAGTGAAAATTGCCGATATCCCTGTTAATGGGCATGAGGCATATACTCGCTTACCAGATCGCATTAGAGATAAGGTTGAAGCTGCCTTTAGAGGGGAAAATTTTGTTCTTGAAGATTATAATAGATATTTAGGTTCTACTATGATTACTGTTGGTGAGCCTATTTATGATGCACAAAATAATGTTCGCGCAGTTGTAATTCTACACTCTCCTGTAGAAGGTCTTCAGGATGCGGTTAATCAGGGAATACGCACTTTGGTGATAAGTCTTTTAGTTGCCTTTGCTCTGGTTCTAGCGCTTAGTACTATTCTCTCCTGGAGCTTTACCAAGCCAATGAATACGCTGAAGAATATTGTGGAGCGTTTAGCAGCAAAGGATTATAAGGCCCGTACTAATATCAAGCAACAGGACGAGATTGGTGAATTAGCAAAGAAGCTTGACCTTTTGGCAGAGCGTCTTGGTTTAGCTGAAGAGGAAAGCCAAAAGCTAGAGAAGCTGCGCCGAGAGTTTATTGCTAACATTTCCCATGAACTACGTACTCCAGTGACTGTTATTAAAGGAAGCCTAGAGGCTTTACGAGATGGTGTAATTACAGAGCCTGAGGATGTGGCTGAATTCCATAAGCAAATGTTGCAGGAAAGTGAATTCCTCCAACGTTTAATTAATGATTTGTTAGAGCTTTCCCGTTTACAAAATACTGATTTTGCCATCGAGATGGAAAAAATCAATGTTTGCGATGTTGTCCATGATGCGGTTAGGAGTGCTAAACGTCTTGGTGCCGACAAGGGAATTGAGGTTACTGGCGAAGTAGATGCGGAAACCTATGCTTTACAGGGAGACTATGGTCGTCTGCGTCAGATGCTAATGGTGTTCTTACATAACAGCATTAAGTTCTCTCCTGAAAACAGTTCCATCGAAGTTTGTCTTAAAGGCAATAGATTGAGTGTTACCGACCATGGCTGTGGTATGAAGGCGGAGGATGTTCCCCATGCTTTTGATCGTTTCTACAAAGCTCATAATGAGCAAAATAAGAGCGGTAGTGGTTTGGGTTTAGCTATTGCTAAGCAAATTGCAGTCAGACATAATATAGACCTGGAAATTACAAGTGTTTTAGGCGAAGGAACTACAATTACAGCAGTTTTACCTGAACCCTTGCAATAAACATTATATTGGGGATGGTGAAAGATGAATTACGGATGTAAGGGCCTGACTGCCGTCATTAGTGGCGGCACATCAGGTATCGGTCTTGCAGTAGCAGAGAAGCTACTGGAGGATGGAGCAATAGTATATATATTAGGTAGAAGTTTGCAAAGAGGTATTGACGCAGTGGAACTGTTAAAGCAAGCTACTCAACAAGAGGCAATTTTTATCCCTTGTGATGTGGCAAAACAGGAAAGCTGCGCTAAGGCTGTAGAGCGTATGCGTTCTGTTGCCAATGCTGCCTTGAAAGTGGATTTGCTGATAAACTGCGCTGGTATTTACAAAGAGCAGCGTCTTGAAACAATTACCGAAAGAGATTATGAAAAAATCTTTGATGTAAATGTTAAAGGAACTATGCTCCTCACTCAGGCAATGCTTCCCTTTATGTATGGCGGTGGAAGCATTGTTAATGTTGCTTCTGATGCTGGCATTAGCGGTAATTATGGCTGCCCACTTTACTGTGCATCTAAAGGTGCAGTGGTTGCGCTGACGAAAGCCCTGGCGTTGGATTTAGCACCGAAAATTCGCGTAAACTGTGTTTGCCCTGCGGATGTAGACACACCCTTGCTTCAGGAACAGCTACGTGCAGCGGAGGGAAGCTACACCATAGAGGATATGGCGAGTGCTTACCCTTTAGAACGTATCGGTCAGGCAGCAGAGATTGCTCATGTGATTTGTTCAATGGCTTCTCCTCATAATAGCTTTATGACAGGTAGCGTGGTGCCAGTAGATGGCGGTATTACTGCTAAAGGATAACCAAAGTATAAGATTGACTAATGGATATATATAGGATAAAATATTTATAAAGTTAATTCCAAAGAGGGAATGCAATAAATGCGTTCCCTCTTTTCTATTATCTCTATTAAGTGAAATATAAATATACTTAGTAAAAAACATTAGTTGACATAAATTTATAAACAATTAGTATATTATGTTTTAAATTGTCATTTTTTTACTAGAAAATCTTATAGTGATACTAAATATTTAAGATTTTCTATAGGAATATGTGCTAATTAGTGGTATAATGTCTAGTGGATAAGTGTTTTCCCCTGTCTGAGGGAAGGGCCTCAGACTGTTAATGCTTTTTTAAGCAAATATAAAAACAAAGAAAGGTGGTAACTGTGACAAAGCAAGACTCATTACACGATGCAAAAATTGTAGGGTCTACTGCTGTACATCTGGTAAGCATGTTCCTTGGACTGTTTATTTTCTGGATGGTACTAGCTGGCAGAACTGAAACCAAGTTCATAATCTACGGTATTCTGACAGCTGCTGTTACGTCTTGGGTTACATACCCCTTGCTGCTGGTTGAGAATAAGGCCGGCGACAAAAAGTATTTCTGCTTCGGTGTGAACCCGTTCAAGTTTGTTTATTATGTAGCATGGCTAATGTGGCAGCTCGTATTAGCAAACATCGATGTATTATTAGCAACTACTTCCCAGGAACTCCAGATTGATCCCAAGATTGTTCGCTTTAAGGTACATTTCGACAATCCTATGGCTACTGTAATTTTAGCGGATTCTATTACCTTGACACCGGGCACTGTTACACTCAATGTTACTGATGATGGATTATATGAAATTCATGCTCTAACACCTGGTGCTGCAGAAGGTATTTACAGCGGCGATTTCCCTAAGCACGTCGCAGAATTATATGGCGAACCCTGCGATTTCGCCATGGTGAAGGGGGGCCGTAGAGAATGAGCTTAATTTATATTGTTTACTGCATTCAAATGGTATCCATTCTAATCTGCATTGCTATGATGCTGCAACGTTTATTCCATGGTCCTACAGCCTTCGATCGCATGAATGGTCTAGGTGTTATTGGTGCTGATACCATTATCATGTTAGTTTTGTTCGGCTATGTAGATGGAAGACCTGACATGTACGTAGATATAGCAATATCCTATGGTATGTTAGGCTTTATTGGCTCCGTAATCATAGCTAAGTATCTAGGGGGTAACAAATTATGATTTTTGACTCAACTCCTAGAGAACTTTTATGTTGTTTCTTTATGCTCGGTGGTGCAATATTCTATATTGGTTCTGCCATTGGTATGTTGCGCTTACCTGATTTCTATTGCCGTGTTCATTCATCCGGTAATAGTGAAACCTTAGCCTGTATTTTAACCTTTATGGGCTTAATCGTTTATGAAGGACCAACGCTCACGGCCTTAAAGATTGGCTTTGTATTTATATTTGTAATTTTAGCTAACCCTATTGGCTCCCATATTTTAGGCAAGGCTGCTTATAAGACGGGACATCCGGT
>JAKSOK010000112.1 GCA_024405615.1 Phascolarctobacterium sp. | reverse complement strand
GTTACTTTTTGGGTAGGTTACCTTATCTACAAAAAGTACAAACCTCAACCGGTCCTGTTTTTAGGCGGTATGTTATTAATGTGGATTGCTGCTTTCTGCGGCTTTGGTACTATTCTTGGTCCCAAAGCAACCACAGGTTCTCAATTTCTTGATGCTTTCGAATTTATCCGTTCTGCTTTCAGTACTTGCGCTGGTAAGCTCGGCCTGAACATCATGGCTGTAGGTGCTTTTGCTAAGTACATGGATAAGATTGGTGCTTCTCGTGCTCTTGTTCGTATCGCAGTTAAACCCCTCATGGTTCTTAAATCCCCTTATGTCGTTTTAGCTGGTACCTGGATTGTAGGCATGTGCATTGGTCTGTGCATTAACTCCGCATCTGGCCTGGCAATGCTACTGATGGTTACCATGTTCCCTGTTTTAGTTGGCTTAGGCTGCAGCCGTATTGCTGCTACTGCAGCGGTTGCTTCTACCCTGTGCTTTGACTGGTCTCCTTCCGATACCGGTACTATCCTGTCCGCACAAACCGCAGGTGTTGATCCTGTTGTTTACTGGTCTCACTACCAAGTTCCTATCGTTATGGCTTCCTTCGTAGTAGTAGGCCTGCTGCATTACTTCACTCAAAAGTACATGGATAAAATGGACGGCCATGTTCCTGTACCTGTTGAAATCGAAACTACCTCTGCTGACGAACCTCAATGCCCTGCTTGGTATGCACTTCTGCCTATCGTTCCCTTGGCATTGATCCTTTCCTTCAGCTCTCTGTGGATTACCACTGTTAAAGTTAACATCGTTATGGCTATGTTCATTGGCCTCTTCATCGGTGTTGTTTGCGAATTAATTCGTACTCGCGATCCTAAAGAAGTTGCTTCTGGCATCCAAATCTTCTTCGACGGCTTGGGTTTGCAAATGGCAAACGTAGTTACCCTAATCGTAGCTGGTCAAGCTTTTGCAAAAGGCTTAATGGCTATGGGTACCATCAATGCTGTTATCAATGGTTCTAAGAGCTTAGGCTTTGGTCCTATGGCAATGATGGTAGTAATGGTTGCTATTATTTCCGTTTCTGCTATTGTTATGGGTTCCGGTAATGCTCCATTCTTTGCTTTTGCTGCTTTGACTCCTGCAGTTGCAGCGGCTTCTAACATTCACCCCGTATTGATGTTACTGCCCATGCACTTCGCAGCTTCTATTGCTCGTACCTGCTCTCCGATTACAGCAGTTATTGTAGTTGCCTCCGGTATGGGTAACGTATCAAGCTTTGATTTAGTAAAACGTACTGCAATTCCTATGGCTGGTGCTATGATTTGTAACGTAGGTATTACTTTCATTTACTACTTCATTAACTGGTAATAAGTTAAGCCAAAATTTGAATTTACATTAAACATTGTTCAAAAGCAAAATTAAAAGAGCTTCGCAAATTGCGAAGCTCTTTTTTATTTTACTATTTACTATTTACTTTACAGCAGCTTCAAGAATACCATAAACCATAAGAGCACTATTATATAAATCCTCTTCTAACAAGTATTCTTCAACAGTATGTACGTTCTTCATACCAGTACCTAAAATAGCACAGGGAACACCATAAACGTTAATGAAGTTGGCATCACTACCACCACCAGTTACATCCACAACTGGTTTAAAGCCAAATTTAGCACAAGCAGCCTTAGCTAAATTTACAACTTCACTATCAGTGTCTAAAAGGAAGCTGCTATACTTATGATTTACCTCTGCCTCTACAGCCACAGCACCAGCAGCCTGAGCTTCATGGACAATGGTATTAACCACTTCGTCACGAATCGCAGCCAACTTATCATTGTTGCGGCTACGAGCATCACCTTCAATAACAACTTCATCGGGGACAACATTAGTAGCAAAGCCACCACCAATAATGCCAATATTAGCTGTAGTTTCTTCATCAATGCGGCCATAACGTTTTACCGCAGCTAAAGCCTTAGCCGCAATCATGATAGCATTAACTCCTTTTTCCGGTTCTACGCCACCATGAGCTTTTTTACCTTTTACGGTAATTTTGTACTTATATTGACCAGGCGCACCAATTACTATTTCACCTGGAGCACCCTCGCCATCTAAAGCATAGCCTACATCAGCTTGTAACCAATTAGCTTCCATGCAACGGGAACCATTAACACCGCCTTCTTCAGCGATAGTAAATAATACTTGAATATCGGCAGTCTCCACATTGTTCTCTTGCAACAGGCGCAAGCCCTCTAAAATGCCCTCTACGCCACTTTTATCATCACCGCCCAGGGTAGTTGTACCATCACTATATAAAACGCCGTCACGACGTACTACAGTCGCTCCAGTGGACGGTTCCACAGTATCCATGTGAGCGCTCAACAGCACTCTTGTTCCAGGCTTAGTCCCCTTTCTATAAGCCCACAGGTTACCACAGTTTCCACCTAGCTTTTCGCCAGCATTATCTTCCTTAACTTCGAAGCCCAACTCCACCAGCTTAGCCTTCAAATAATCACATACCGGTCTTTCGCCCAAGGTATGGCTAGGAATAGCAACAATATCTTTAAATTCTTGGAGCATACGCTCTTTATTAACTTGAACCATTTTAAAATTCCCCTCCTTTATATTTTGTCCTCTTTAAAGCACTTTCTTTAACAAACTCAAAACATTTTTATGAGTTATCTTAGCAAGTGTTTCATCACTATAGCCTTTGCTACTCAAATATTCAATTAGAGGTTTATAATCCTGCACACCCTTAATATTATAAGGAGGATGGCTAATACCGTCAAAATCACTACCAAAACCAAGATGATCATCATTTCCCATAAGGTTTAGCATATGGTCAATATGTCTATATACACTATCAATACAAGCATTGTTATAATCATTTTCCAGGAATTGCCCTGCAAAGGTAATACCAATTAAGCCATCATTTTCATTAATCGCTAGAATTTGCTTGTCATCTAAATTACGAGGATGGGGACATAAGGCCTTAGCATTAGAGTGTGTAGCAATAATCGGTTTGGTAGAAGTCTCGATAACATCCCAGAAACCAGCCGGTGCAATATGAGATACATCTACTAACATACCTAAACGATTCATTTCTGCAACAACCTGACGGCCAAATACTGTAAGTCCACCGCCACTGGATTCTTCATTAACACCATCAGCAATGTCGTTACGATTGCTCCAGGTCAAGGTCATAGCGCGAACACCCAGTTCGTATAGGCATCGTAGTGCTTCTAAGCTACCATCTATGGCGCCACCCTCCTCAATAGCTAACAGAGTTGCTGCCTTGTGATTTAAAACATCTGCAACATCTTCTTTAGTCTTAACCTGAAGGACATCAATCCCCATTGCTTTCAACTTTGCACTTTCTTGAAGATATTTATCAAGAAGACATAGGGTATATCTTAAGCCACCATAATATCTAAACTCATGGGTAGGTACAAAAATAGCACAAAATTGTAGACCTCCGCCTAAAGCAATTTGACGCTTAATATCGAAATGTTGATCATTGCTATATAAATCTGTGCCTTTTTTATACAACTCTGTAAGTGTATCACAATGACAATCACAAATGAACATAGTCTAATCCCTCTTTCTTTTATCTACTCGTAAAATCTTTTTACCTGTTCTGTATAGCTTCCGTCTTCATTATACATAATCAACGGAGGCAAAACATCCATACCATAGCTGCCACCCTTTTGCATTTCCATAAGAAATATCCAGGCAGGCTTATCTATTTTAGAATGCACCCACTGAAGCTTTTTAGGCTGCAGACCATATTTGAAGGCCAACTGCATACTTTCCGCAAAACGCTCCGGTAACTGCACTAAAGCAAAACGACCGCGATATTTAACAGCATAAGCTGCTGCCTTAAAAAAATCCTCTAAAGTAGCTGTAACCTCATGACAGGCAGCTGTTCCAATCTGACGTTGGTTTCCACTATTTCTATAAGGAGGATTAGCAGCTACCAAATCCATACTTTCATGAACGAGAAAATCTTTGTAATTACAAATATCTCCATCTATAATCTTAAACTTTGCTTCCAAACTATTATCAGTAACGCTCTTACGTAACAATGTGGTAATTTTAGGGTTAACGTCCACAGCTGTAACTTCTGCAGCACCACGACTTTCCAAAAGCATACTAATTGCACCAGTACCACAGCCTAACTCGAGTACTTTAGCATTATGCACTACATGAGGAAAATTCCCCAAAAATACAGCATCTGTAGTAAAGCAAAATTCTTTGGCATCCTGCCAGATTTTATAACCACAGCCAGGTACATAATCACAGCGTACGCTGTCTTCGTTACACATCTGCTACTTGGGAAGCAGAAATAATTTCTTCCCACTCCACTTGGATAACATTATCCGGTGCTAATTGTACAGAAGCGGTATGTTGGCCACGGTTAATGCCAACAACTTTACCTTCACCTAAGGGTGTAGCAACCATGCTCCCCATCTTAGGAATTTCTACACGTTCACGTTTGCCACCACCATTATTGCAATTTTTACAATACATATGGTTTTCATATTTTAGACAGCACATCAAACGACCACAGATGCCAGAGATTTTAGTAGGATTCAAGGATAAGCTTTGGTCCTTTGCCATACGAATAGAAACTGGTTCAAAATCCCCCAAGAACGTAGCACAGCAAAGCGGTCTGCCACAGCTGCCAATACCACCTAACATTTTTGCTTCATCACGTACACCAATTTGACGCAATTCAATACGAGTACGGAAAACAGAGGCTAAATCCTTTACTAACTCACGGAAATCGATACGTCCATCAGCAGTAAAGTAGAAAATAATCTTATTTACGTCAAAGGTAAATTCAACATCAATAAGGCGCATAGGAAGTCCATGGTTCTTAATTTTGTGCAAGCAAATATTAAAAGCTTCCTTTTCACGAACCTTATTTTCTGCTAATTTAAAATCGTCTTCAACAGTAGCCTTACGCATTACAGCCTTTAAGGGAGATACAATTGCAGACTCCTCAACCTCTCTAGGACCTATGACAACTTGGCCATACTCTACACCACGAGCAGTCTCTACAATTGCATTATCACCTTTAACAACTCCTGTATCTGCCGGGTCAAAATAATATATTTTACAAGCCTTTTTAAATCTAATACCTACAACGATTGGCATTTAATCACTCCTTACTAATTTTATCTATTTTTAACGCCATTGCTTCCATCGCTAATTTAACACCAACATTAGCAATTAAAGCGGAATACGTTTCATTAACAATATTTAATGCAGCCCTAATATTCTTTAGCTTCCATTTTTCTGCTAACTCCTGAATCTTATCCTGCAAATCGCAATTATAAATTTCAGAACTAATTTCCAGCTTGCAAGCTAACATATCTCGCAGAAGAAGCTGGAGCAGCTGCACATACAACAATGCTTCAGGACGTTCATATTTTTCTACCCAAACACGTCCATTAAGATATCGCAAAGGACTAGTCAGAGGTAGCACCTCAATAAAAGCATATGCCTGCTCTCTATAATTAATTATGTTATCTTTAGAGAACTGAATAGCTAAACCTAAAGATCCCTCGCTTAAGCGCGCTAAAACAGGTATTTGTTCCTTAGGGATTATAGCTTTATTATTTTTTTCATCTACAATTACGTACTCAGCCAAAGCCTTTTCAACTAATGGTAGAGGAATGCTATGAAAACGTAAGTGAACAACACGGGAAAGTACTGTTGATAATAGTTTATCAGCTGAAGTTGCTAATAAAATAAAAATCCATCCAACAGGAGGTTCCTCTAATAATTTTAAAAA
>JAKSOK010000111.1 GCA_024405615.1 Phascolarctobacterium sp. | reverse complement strand
TAGGAAATCGCCGGTTAAAAAATAAGACCATTCGAAAGAATGGTCTTATTTTTTTGTCTAATAGATTAATATAGAAATTTTTTTTTGTTTATGGTATAATACTAAATTAAGAAAGTATGCCTTTTTCTATTTTTTATTATAGAGGAGTATTAAGATGCGTATTGTTATTGCTGGCGCCGGAAAATTAGGATATAGCATTGCTCAATTATTGGCAGATGATCAATTCGATGTAGTTGTTATCGAAAATGATCCTGAACGCAGAGAGATTGTTCAAAGTAGCTTAGATGTATTAGCTTTAGATGGCAATTCATGCAGTCCTTTATTATATGAGGATCCTGATGTTCGTGATGCTGATGTATTTATTGCTTGTACTGATAGCGACGAAGTTAACATGGTTAGCTGTTTAATGGCAAAAAAATATGGCATTAAACATACCGTTTCTCGTATTCGTAATATTGAATATGCTGAGTACGCTCCTAATATGCTCAATCATGATATGAGTGTTGATTTAATTCTCAATCCTGAGCGTATTATGGCAACAGAAATTGACCGTATACTAATGACTCCTAATGCATTAAACGTGGATGAGTTTGCTGACGGCAAAGTTCGTATGTTTGAAGCTAAGTTGCGTGATGACTCTCCCTTTGCTGGTAAATGTCTAAAGGATATTCATATTCCTCGTGACATTTTGGTTGCTATGTTATTTAGGCATAATAAGATGATTATTCCTCGTGGTGATGATATGCTTGAAGCAGGGGATAACGTTTATTTTGTTGGTACAAATATAGCAATTAAAGATTTTGAATCTCAATTTGCTACTACTTATGCTAAGATTAATAAAGCTTTAATTATTGGCGCTGGTCGTACTGGTAGATTTTTAGCTCCTATGTTAGAGGAGCATGGTCTTCAAGTTAAAGTAATTGAAAAAGATAAAGAACGTTGTCAGCTACTAACTAATAAGCTTAAGAAAAGCCTGGTTCTGTGCGGTGATGGTACAGATATTGATTTCCTTACCGAAGAAGGCGTTTCTGAAGCGGATGTAGTTGTATGTTTGACTGAGGATGATAAATTAAACCTGTTGTTGGCGCTGCTGGCTAAGCATTTGGGTGCAAAAAAGACTATTGTTCGTGTATCTCGTAATGAATATATCAGCCTTATGGAAAAGGTTGGTGTTGATATTGTTCTTTCTACACGTTTGCTATCAGCAGGTGAGGTACTACGTTTTGTTCGTAAGGGTGGCTTAGTAAGTGTATCCTTGTTAGAAGGTGCTCAAGCTGAAGCTATGGAAATTATTGTTGGGCGTGGCTCTCAAATTGAAGATAAGGCCCTTAAGGATGCTAAGCTGCCGCGTGGTAGCCTGTTGTGTGCAGTTGTACGTTATGGTGAGGCTTATATTCCCAATGGCGATACTATATTGCATGCAAATGACAGAGTTATTTTATTTACCAAGAGTGAAGTTTCTAAGTCTGTTGTTAAAATGTTTGAAAGCAGGACTCATTAATGGATCGAGGACTTATATTTCGTCTTTTAGGACAATTAAGTGTCGCCTTCACAGGAATATTAGTAATTCCACTCCTTGCTGCTTTAATAGAGGATTTTGAGCATGTAATGCTTTTTGTTTGGAGTATTTTATGCTCGGGTACTTTGGCTTTTATTTTTCTAAGTTTAGGTGGTTCTAGACCTAATCAAAGGCTAAGGACTCGTGAAGCTTTGGCAGTAGTTGGCTGTGGCTGGTTATTAGTATGTCTTTTAGGCGCACTGCCATATCTTTGGGGCGGTATTCTGGATCCTGTAACAGCTATATTTGAAAGCGTTTCAGGTTTCACTACCACGGGCGTTACAACCGCTAGATCCTTTGAAGAATTTCCTAAGAGTATTCTTGTATGGAGATGTTTAACGCATTGGTGTGGCGGTATTGGTGTAATTATGCTCTTTATTATAATTATGCCTCAGGTTAATGGTGGTACTAGTACTATGTTCAATGCTGAAATGCCCGGTGGTTTTGCAGAAAGAACTCTGCCGCGTATACGTAAATCAGCGGCTATGATTTGTGGCGTTTATTTTATCATGACCTGCATTGAACTTTTCTTACTGCTATTAGGTAGTGTCCCAGTTTACCAGGCCATCAACTTAGCTTTAGCGACTATGGCTACAGGTGGTTTTAGTTATTATCATGCGGATTTGGTATCTTTCCATTCTGTATATGTAGAGATTGTAGCAATTATTTTTATGTTAATTGCTAGCATGAATTTCTCTTTGTATTATCGTGCTTTCCAAGGTGACTGGAAATTTATTCGAGATGAAAGTGAATATAAATATTATTTGGGCGTTTTAGCTTTAGCGAGTGTATGCTTGACTGCTAATTTATATTCTTCAAATTATAATAACTATTCTTTTTGGCAATGTTTGAGATATGGTATTTTCCATGCAGTATCCATAGGTAGTACGACTGGTTTTGCTGCAGATGACTTTAACAATTGGCCTAGCTTTAGCCGTTACGTGCTATTTATGCTGATGTTTATTGGTGGTTGTAGTGGTTCTACTGCTGGCGGCATTAAAATTTCCCGTATGGTTGTTTTAGCTAAGGCTGCTTGGTCAGAATTATTGCGCATTCTACATCCTAATATCATTTATTCTATTAAATTTGGTCACAGGATTGTTGAACCACAGCGTGTCGGCAACATCACGCGTTTCTTTTTCCTTTATATTATTGTATTTCTAGTATTAACTTTAGCTATTTCCTTAACTGGCATGGGTATTATGGACTCCATGGGACTTATTGCAGCCTGCTTAAGTTCTGTAGGTCCTGCTTTCGGTATTGTTGGTCCCACTTCAACCTATGCAGATTTATCTATATATGGCCGTATCGTTACTATTATAGCAATGATTTTGGGCCGTCTAGAAATTTTTACCTTGTTGATTATAGCGCGCCCGTCCTTCTGGAGTCAAAAGAGGAACTGGTAGAGCTGAAGGAGTTCTGTGAATAAGAAAGTTATATTTTATTTATTAAGCAGAATATGTTTGGGTGTATGCTTGGCAATGCTAGCAACAGCCTGTGTTGGTATCTATTATCAAGAGGCGATTTGGGAATGGCTGGCAATAACAGTCCTTTCCTTTGCAATTAGTATGGGCTTTAAGCATTTCTCCATAGGGTCCATGCCTTCGGACATTACTATCCGTGAGGGTATAGGTGGCGTTTTCTTTTGCTGGATATTAGCATGTTTTTTATGTGCAATACCTTTTGTTTTGTACGGTGTTTTAGGACCGATTCCTGCATTTTTTGAAAGTATGTCAGGCTTGACGACCACAGGTGCAACTGTAATTGATGACATAGAAGTTTTGCCTAAAAGCATTATTCTTTGGCGTAGCGTTCTGCATTGGATTGGCGGCATCGGTATTATAGTAATTTTCGTTGCTTTGCTGCCTCAGGTTGCAGGTGGTGCTATGCACTTGTTTAATGCAGAAACTAGTGGCTTTTCCAATAGCCGCATTATGCCTCGTATTAGAACAACAGCTTTGGCAACTTTTTTAATATATCTAGGATTTACTGTCTTGCTTACAGTATTGCTCATGATATGTGGAATGTCACTGTTCGATGCTGTAAATCATTCCTTTTCAACAATAGCTACGGGCGGTTTTTCTAGCTATAATGACAGTGTAGCTCATTTTAACAGTCCTGTTATGGAATACATCTTAGGTGTATTTATGATTATATCAGGCGGTAACTTTTCTTTGTATTATCAGGTTTACCAATCTGGCTTTAATCAACTCTTTAAAGATACCGAATTCCGCACCTATATTATTTTTACGATTATATGTGTGTTACTGATTACTGCTAACATTTGTTACGTAAATGGATTTAGTATAGTGGACGGCTTCAGATATTCATTCTTCCAAGTTACCTCTTTTGTTAGTACAACAGGTTTTGTTAGTTATGATTATGACCAATGGCCGTCTTTCTCTAAGCTGTTATTAGCTGTTATGTATTTGACAGGTGGATGTGCAGGTTCTACTGCTGGCGGTATTAAATTTGGACGCTTTGTGGTTTTGATTAAAGCTGTTGGCGCGGAAATTGAACGCGCAGTACATCCTAATGCTATGCTTTCGGTCACCTATGAAAGAAAACAGGTTAGTACAACAACGATTATAAACATCAGTCGCTTTTTCTTTATGTACATTGTACTTATTGTTGCTTTGGCGTTTATACTTTCCTGGTCAGGTATTCCTGTAGAGGAGTCTATCTTTGGTGTTGCTTCTTGTATATCCAGTGTAGGTCCTGCATTTGGTAGTATCGGTGCAGTTCATAACTTTTCTTCCATTAATAATGTAGGTCTTGTAGTTATGAGTGTAGCAATGTTGCTTGGTCGTTTAGAGCTCTTTACGGCTTTAGTGCTTTTACGCAGTGAGTATTGGCGTAGCAGTAAGCGTTGGTAATATTTTGATATTAGCTAGTTTGATAAACGTTGGAGGTAGAGTCATGTTGAGAGAAGTTGTTTTAGGTATTGGCAAAGGTACAACTAGTTGTTTGGTACCTGCAGAAAAGATTATTTATGATATTCACGGTAATCCTGCTAGTGTTGAGAGCGATATTATTGCTGCAACCAAAAAAGCTATTCGTAATCCTATTGGAACTAAACCTTTAGCAGAAATAGTTAAGGCAGGTGAAACTGTAGCTATTATTGTTAGTGATATCACCCGTCTTTGTGGCACTGATAAATTTTTACCGGTTATTATTGATGAATTGGCAAGTGTTGGTGTAGAGGACAAAGATATTACTATTGTCATTGCAACCGGTACTCATAGAGCACATACCCCGGAGGAGGATGTAGTTGTTCTCGGTGAGGCTATGGTTAAACGCTTTAAAATTGTACAACACAATTGCTTTGATCCCAATGAAAGCGTTGAAATTGGTGTTACTAGTTTTGGTAACCATGTAAAATTAAACAAAGCTGTTGTAAATGCAGATCGCGTCATAGTTACTGGCGCAGTTAGCATTCATCCTATGGCAGGCTTTGGTGGCGGTCGTAAGGCTGTTCTGCCAGGTGTTGCAGCAGTAGACACAGTTTTTGCAAATCACTGCAATGCTATTTCTCCTGTTATTGGTGGCGGTGCAAATCCTGCTTGCGATTCCGGTCTATTAGCTGGTAATCCTTTCAACGAAGATATGATTGAAGGTTGCGCTTTCTTGGATCCTGACTTCTTGGTAAATACTGTTTTTACTCCTGATAACGAATTACACGAAGTAGTTGCTGGTCATTGGCTAAAGGCTTGGGAAAAGGGTTGTGATGACCTGCTGAAGATTGCTGGTATTCCCATCAAAGAGCAAGCCGATGTAGTTTTAGCGTCCTCTGGCGGTTTCCCTAAAGATTTAAATCTTTATCAAGGAACAAAATGTCATATGAACTCTATTTTTGCTGTTAAACCTGGTGGAATTTTAATTGCAGCTTTAGAGTGCGAGGATATGTTAGAACCTAAAATTTTCTCTGAGCAATTTGTCCGTAGTGATATGTTCCAATTTGAACAAGATCTGCGCGCTAATTTCACTATGGCTGGCTTTGTTGCCTTTAAATCTCGCATGATAGTAAATTCTGTAACTGCGATTTTAGTTACATTGCCGAAAAACTTTGACATTGTTCGCCAATGCAACATGATTCCTTGCGCAACCTTGAAAGAAGCTTGGGAAATTGCTCAAGCAAAATTAAAAGAGCAGGGTAAAGAAGATTATACAATTACTATCATGAGTCATGCGCCATCTACTTTACCTATATTAGAGAAATAAAAAAC
>JAKSOK010000110.1 GCA_024405615.1 Phascolarctobacterium sp. | reverse complement strand
AGTGAGGCGTGATCTACATGAAAGAATTGGTAGAAGTAATGGCCAAGTCTCTTGTTAGTAATCCCTCTGCAGTTGTTGTGGAGGAGGAAACCACTGGTACTACCACGGTTCTCCGCCTCCATGTTGCTTCTGAAGACATGGGCAAGGTTATTGGCAAGCAAGGCCGTATTGCCAAAGCAATCAGAACTGTTATGAAGGCTGTTGCAACCCGTGAAAACGTCAAAGTGATTGTTGAAATTATCTAATTTCTAAAGGATGGTAAACATACTATGGATAAAATGGTAGTTAGGGTTCCTGTGGCAATTAAAGCCAAAGTTACTGAAGATTTAAAGCTGAAAATTATTGCAGATCTGCAAGAAACCATAAAGAAAATTGACATGGATGTACAGCAATTTGAATTCGCAGCTAAACAAGCTATGAACCAAGCTGCTGGTAATTTGCAAGCGCTGCCGGCTTTGCGCGAGCAAATCGAAGTTGAACGTGCTAAGATTACTGAAGCTAAAACTGATGCTGAAGAAAAACTGAAACGCGCTCAAGAACTGGAAATTGGTGCTGAAATTGGTCATGGAACCTTAGAACGTTCCGTTGAAGTTACCATTGGTACCGATTTAGAAGCACTGATGGGTGCTGAAATTCTTACTGAGGATGGCAAAATTATTGCCTTCCGCGGTTAATCCATGGATAAACAAATAGTAATTGGCAAAATCGTCGCTCCGCACGGTGTGCGGGGCGATATTCGTATTCTGCCACAAACTGATAAGCCGGAACAATTTTTAAGCTTAGAATATTTGCTGCTGCCTAATGGCAAGAAGCTTACTGTTAAAAATGCTCGTTTCCACAAAGGCATGGTCCTGGTTACTACCAAAGAAATTACCTCTATGAACGAAGCTGAACTGTTACGTGACAAAGAGGTTTCTGTTAATTTCGAGGATTTGCCGGAGCTGGATGAGGGTGAATACTATGTTGCTGATTTAATTGGCTTCGAGGTTATTGACCTGGAAGGCAAGAAGGTTGGTACCTTTAAGGATGCTCAAACTACTGGCGTTAACGATTATTATATTGTTAGCGTTCCTGGTCAAAAGGACATCCTGATTCCTGCGTTGAAACGCTACGTTAAGGAAATCAACCTGCAGGAAAAACGCATTGTTGTTGAAATGCCTGAATGGGTTGAAGAAGAATGAAATTCTGCTTTATAACCTTATTTCCAGAACAAATAATGCAAGCTGCTGATCACAGCATTCTTCAGCGTGCTCGTAAAGCAGGCCTCATTGAGGTTAGCTGCATCAATCCTCGTGAGTTTACTCATGATAAGCATCGTACTGTGGACGACACTCCCTTTGGTGGCGGCGCAGGTATGGTGTTAAAGCCTGAGCCTATGGTTGCTGCCATTCGCTTAGCTAAGGAGCAGCTGCCTAACGCTAGAGTCATTGCCATGTGTCCTGGTGGACGCACTTTAAAGCAAAGCATCGTTGAAGAATATGCAAACTGTGGACAGGACTTTATCTTTGTCTGCGGTCACTACGAAGGCTTTGATGAGCGCATTTTCAACTGGGTGGACGAAAAGCTTTCCATTGGCGATTACGTGCTTACCGGCGGTGAAATGCCTGCAATTATCGTCATGGACGCTATTAGCCGCTTCATTCCTGGAGTTTTAGGCAAGTTTGCCAGTGCTCAGGAGGATAGCTTTACTAATGGCCTTTTGGAGTATCCCCAGTATACTAAGCCTGCAGAATTTGAAGGCTTAGTGGTGCCTGAGGTTTTGCGCAATGGCGATCATGCCAAGATTGCTGATTGGCGTTACCAGAAAAGCTTGGTGGAAACCTACCTGAAGCGTCCTGAATTACTAAACGAAGAGCAATTAGCCTTATTAACAGGTCCAATTCCTCGCAAGCTCAATAAGACTAAGCAAAGGTTTTATAAGGAGCTTAGGGAAATGCTGGCAGAGGCTCAGGAGCAAACCCAAGAATAATTTGAGTAGAGGAGATGATTTACTATGGCAAATATATATGTTGGCTTAGTTCATTATCCTATCTACAATAAAAATATGCAGGTTATTGCAGGGGCAGTTACGAATTTCGATATTCACGATATTGCCCGTACTTGTCGTACCTACGATGTTAAGCAATATTACATTGTGCATCCTTTAGAGGTGCAACGTGATATCGTGCTGAAGATTCTTGACTTTTGGCAAGAGGGCTACGGTGGTCAATATAATCCTGATAGGGCTGAGGCTTTGTCTAGAGTATGCTGGCAGCCGGATATTGAAGCCTGTGCCGCTCATATTGAGCAGCTAGAAGGCCAACGTCCCTATATCGTTACTACGGACGCTAGAACCTATCCTAATACTGTGGGGTATAAGTTTATACGTAAACAGCTGCAGGAGGGCTCTAAACCGGTCCTATTGCTTCTAGGAACGGGGTATGGACTGGATGCTGAAACCATGAAGCGCTTTGACTACATTTTAGAGCCAGTTTATGGTGCCTGTGACTATAACCACCTGTGTGTACGCAGTGCAGCAGCCATCATCCTGGACCGACTTGTAGGCGAACCCTGGTACAAAAAAGAAAACGAAAAATAAAGTAAAAGAATTACCTAGTTTTAGGTAGTTCTTTTTTTATTTAGGGCTGATTTATTATTTCCCATAAGCTTGTATCAGCATAATTTTTATGATATGATTAAGCTACGTGATTATAAATTTTACGAATTTAAAAGCGTTTTGCATATCCTTTAAATTTTGAAAATGAGGTAAATAATGATGTTTGGAAAAAATGATGATTTAGCTGCTAATGGCTTCCGTACCATAGAAGAAGCTGCTGAACCATGGGCACAACCTAAAAAAGCTAAAAAGGTGGAAGCACAACCTGTTGAAGAGGTTAAAGAAGTAGTTGAAGAAACTGTAAATAACGCTGCTGTTGATGCTAGCACGCCTGTAGAAGAGCTGGAAGCTGACAAGAACACAGCTGAAGAGCCTGCAGAAAAAAGCTTTGAGGACGAATACATGTATGATGACTACATGGATCCGGAAGAAGAATACACCTATGATGACGCTGATATTCCTGAGGAAGCTCTTCCTGATGAAGAAGAAGTTAAAGCTGCCGCTGCCAGCATGGGCACTGACCCTGAAAAAGCTGCTGCCGCCGAAGGCCTTTGCCGTTGGGCAGCTGCTCGCTCTGGTTTAGTAGTTGTTTATCCTGGTTTAGGTACAGTTGGCCTGTTGGCAAATGAAGTTTATATGATTATCCGCTTAGCAAGAGTTTATGATGTTAAGCTGACCACTGGCGCAGCAACTGGTATTTTAAGCTCTTTGGGCGCAACCTTCATTGGCCAGACCATTGCTACCTTGCATCCGTTCCCGCCCTTAAAGATTCCCATTGCAGTTACCGTAACCTACGCTTTAGGTAAAGCCGTTAGTGCCTGGTTAGCTGCAGGCATGCCCAGTAGCTTTGATGATTTCAAGAAAATCTTCGAAGAGGAACGCCAAAAGAGCGCTGCAGATGTTGCTTCTTTAGCTAATTTGGAATGTCGTAATATTCCTTTAGGCGATGAAACTAAAAAGCCGCCTCTGCCGGAACGTGCCTTTGATACTGTTACTAGCGGTGTGGATTATACCGGCAAAAAGATTACTGATGTTATTGGCTATTTTGCCAGCATGGTAGGCGATAAGCTGGTTGCTTATAAGGATGAAAAATTCGCTGAATTCGCAGAAAAAATGGCAGCAGAGGAAGAACGCAAAAAGAATCTGCCCGAATCTGAAAAGAGCTTGTATGCTAATGTAACCGACAACTACGAAAAGACCTGCGATGAGCTTAAGGACGCTATGCAGGATGCTTACGAGCAGGTTAGCGGTGAGCTTAAAGAAAGCATTACTGAAGCTATGGCAGGTACTATCTTCGAAAAGCTTTTGCCACAAAACGAAGACGTTGTGGCCGATATTCCAGAAGATGAAGTTACCATAAAAATCATCGATGGTACCGAAGAAGAAGAGGAAACAGCTGAACAAGAAGAAGAAAATAAAGCGTAAATTGTCAGAAAAAAGTACAAAAAAGTGTTGCATTATTTACACAAGTGTGGTATAATTCCTTTGTTATATCGGACGGTCCGCTGAGGTTCATCATGAACGTCTTAGTTTAGGAGGAATAATATGAACATTATTGATGTATTGAATCAAGAACAACTGCGTAACGACATCCCTGATTTCCGCGCTGGCGACACTGTAAAAGTATTTGCAAAAATCGTCGAAGGCAACAAAGAACGTGTTCAAGTATTTGAAGGCGTTGTAATTGCTCGTAGCGGTTCTGGTGCTAACGAAAACTACACCGTTCGTCGTATTTCCTACGGCGTAGGCGTAGAAAGAACCTTCCCGGTTCATAGCCCTCGCGTTGAAAAGATCGTTGTAGTTCGTAAAGGTATCGTTCGTCGTGCAAAACTGTACTACCTGCGTAACCTGACCGGTAAAGCTGCTCGTATCAGAGAACGTCGCTAATCTTTGGTTTGTAATGGAAGGGACTGTCGCAAGAGAGTCCCTTTTATTATTATGAGGTATTTGTAATGAGCTCTAAAAAAGATAATACCAGCTGGCAAGATTCTGCTAGCGATTGGTTAGTCTCCATAATTGTTGCAGTTGCTTTGGCCTTCTGCATTCGTACCTTCCTGTTTGAGCCCTATATGGTTGAAGGTTCTTCCATGTATCCTTCTTTGGTGCATCATGAACGTTTAATCGTAGACAAGCTGAGCTATTTTATTGGCAATCCTGAAAAGGGTGAAATTGTTGTTTTCCGTTTCCCCAAGGACCAAACTCGCGACTTCATTAAACGTGTTATTGCTGTAGGTGGCGATAGCGTAGAAATGAAAAACGGTAAGGTTTTCGTTAACGGTCAACAATTAAACGAAACCTATATCTGGCATAAGGATCCTAAGGGTGAAAACATTTCCAATGTACGTAAATGCGTTGTTCCTAAGGGCACTATTTTCGTATTAGGCGATAACCGTAATAACTCTGAGGACAGCCGTTTTGCAGACGTAGGCATGGTTCCCCTGAACTTAGTTAAGGGTCGTGCAGTAGCTGCTTTCTGGCCACTGGATAAAATGCGTGTTATCAAGGCTGACACTGGTCTAAATAAATAATGTAAAGCTATTCAGGAGGCAAACTCAATGAGTTTGCTTTCCTTTATAATGAGCGTGTTTTCTTAATGAGGTTTCCCCATGAAGATAGAAGATTTTAAAATTCAATGGTTCCCTGGCCATATGACAAAAGCAAAGCGTATGATGGAGTCCCAGGTAAAGCTGGTAGATGTTGTGGTAGAAATGCTGGATGCCCGCATTCCTCGTTCTAGCACCAACCCTTTGCTTTTGGATGTCATTGGCTCTAAGGCTAAGGTCATTGCTTTAAATAAAACCGATATGGCTGACCCTGTTTTAACTGAAGCATGGATTACCAAACTGAAGAATAGCGGCTATCCTGTGTGCAAGGTTGATTGCAGCACTGGTAAAGGCGTGAAGGCTTTAGTTGCGGCTGTCCAACAAGCAGCTAAGCCCATTATTGATAAATGGGTTAAGAAGGGCCTGCGTAGCCGTAACGTGCGCGTCATGATTGTCGGTGTACCTAACGTAGGTAAATCCACTTTGATTAACCGTCTGGTTGGCCGCAACAAGGTTATTGCAGCTGATAGACCTGGCGTTACTCGTGGTCAACAATGGGTTACTATTGCTAAGGGCTTGGAGCTTTTAGATACTCCGGGCGTACTGTGGCCTAAGTTTGAAGACCCTGAGGTTGGCTTCTGCCTAGCTTGCACTGGTGCAGTTAAGGAGGAGGTCTTCGACCGTCAGGACGC